>QKGW01000457.1 GCA_003250275.1 Alphaproteobacteria bacterium | reverse complement strand
TCGTTGAGGTAAAGCTCGCGGAAGGTGGTGCGCATCAGCTCGGTGACGTCGGCGAGGCCGGGCGACTGGCGGAAGTATCCGGCCATCTGCTTGAGCACGCGCAGGCCCTCGCCGTAGCGCTTCGCCTTGAGGTCGAACTCGGCGAGGGTCTTGAGCAGGGTGTATTCGAAATCGTCGCCGCGCCAGGCGAAGCGCAGGCGGTCGAGCCCGTCGATCGCCTCGGCGTCGCCGATCTTGCCCATCTTGTGGAGGAGCAGGATGCGGTCGTAGGCGGCGCGGGCGCGGAACGGCCGCACCAGCATGTCCTCGGCACGCTTGTAGTCCTCGACCGCGGAATCGAGCGCGCCCTGGGCCGAGTGCATCCGCCCGGTGAGATAGGCCGCCTCGGCCTGCTCCTGAATCGAGGGATCGTCGCGCTTGGCGAGTTCGAGGAAGTTGCGCACGCCGACGTCGTCGCCCGCGTCGGCAAGCGCCTCGCCGGCGTCGAGCGCGAGGCGCGAGCGCAGCCGCGCCGGGTAGTCCTTCAGCACCGGCGCGGCTGCGCGCACCTTGAGCACCGCATCGCCGAGTTCGACCTTGTCGCGCGGCGGGGTGATCGCGAGCAGCGCCAGGGCGCGCCAGAACTGCGCCTCGTTCGACCCCTTGAGGGTTTCGCTCGAAAGATCGGCGAGGGCATCCTCGGGGCGGTGCATGAGGTAGCTCGCCGCGCCGCGCACCGCGAGGAAGTCGGGCTGTTCCGCCCGCTTCGGGTCGTCGTTCGAGATCGCGCGGAGCACGCCGAGCGCTTCGGCGTCGAGGCCGTGCGCGAGGTAGAAGCGCGCGAGGTCCATGCGCGCCAGATTGCGCTGCGCCTCGCCCGCCACGACGATGCGCTCGTAGAGGCGGCGGCGGTCGGCGACGAAGTTCGCCTCGCCGCCCGCGATCCAGGCGTTGAGGTCGAAGACCTTGCTGATCGGGGTTTCGCTGGTCGTGCCCGCAAGCGCCGCCGCGGCGGAGCCCGGACCCGAAAGCCGCAGCCCGCCGCCGCGCCGCGCGACCTCGACGCCGTTGCGGTTGGAGGTGACGTCGATGTCGTCGGCGCGCGGCACCACCACCACGCCCTGCGCGGTCACCGGCAGTACCGCGTCGACGAAGCGGCGCTCGGGCGAGACGCCGTAACCGAGCGGGATCACCGGCACCACCCACATCGTATCGCCGACCTCGGGGTCGACCACCGGCACCGGCACGCCGCCCTCGGCGACCGGCAGGAACAGGCGCGGCCCACCCTGCGCGGCCATCTGCGGCTGCACGTCGATGCTGCGCAGGGGCCGCAGCGGCTGCGGCATGAAGTCGACGATCCAGAGCAGGCCTTCGCGGCGCAGGCTCGGGTTGACCGCCTCGGGCACGAGCACGCGGACGATCGTGGCGCGTCCGCTCGGGGCGGCGCAGCAGCGGCAGGTCGACCGAATGCGGCCGGTCGAAGACGATCCACACGTAGCCGGCGCGGCGGAACACCGCGACGCCGGTCGGCTGATCCCACGGGAAGCTCAGGCTCGCCACGTGCCCCGCGGGCTTCTCGCCCTCGGCGGCGGGCGGCACGGCCACCGGCGGCGGCGCGGCGGCGGCCTTCGCCTTGACCTCGGGCTCGGGTTTGGCTGCGGGCTTGGGTTCCGGCTTGGCCTCGGCCTTGGCCGCGGGCGGCTGCGCGGGCGGCGCGGCCGGGGCGCCTGCGGCGATGTCGACCACGACGCTGCGGCCGCCGCCGCCGGTGCGGAAATGCTTGGGCAGCGCGGCGGCGGGGAGCGACACCGCGAGCGGCGCGCGGCTGTCCTCGCGCACGTCCTTGAGTTCGTCGGGCAGGTCGGCGCGCAGCTGCGCGAGGTCGATGCGCGCGGGCGCATCGAA
>QKGW01000200.1 GCA_003250275.1 Alphaproteobacteria bacterium | reverse complement strand
CGCCAGGATCACCCCGGCGGCGTGGAGGATGGCCTCGGTATTGAGAATCGCGGTGGCGGTGAAGCTGTAGTCGGCGGCGTGGGTCATCGCCTCGGCCCCGGCCAGCGCCGCGACCACGCCGCCGAGCGCGGCAGCGAGCCCGTGCCCAACGAACGAGCCCGAGACCCGCGCCGAAACCAGCGGCAACGCGCTCGCGAGCGCCGCCAGCGCGGCGAGGCGCAACCCCACCTCGGCCCCTGGAAGGTATGCGCGCGCCGCCGCGCCGAGCAGCGCCGCGGCAACGAACCCGAACGCCGCGCCGCGCCCCGCGCGCGCGCCCAGCCCGACGCGCGCCGCCAGCAAGGCCGCGATCAGCACCGCAGGAAACAGCGCGCGGGCGACGAGGGCGAGGTACAGGATCATGACGGAATTCCTTTGGCGCGGGCGGCGCACCGCCCGCGCTTGAACCAAACTCTTACTTCTTCAGCGGAACGTACTTGAATTCATACGAAACGTTGAACGGCTGGAACCACGCGCCGACGCCCGAGGCCTTGTCGGTGTGGCGGCCGAAACCCTGCTTGCCGGGGTTTTCGACGGTGTAGGTGAGCTTGTAGTTGCCCGCGCCCGGCATCTTGATGTTCGAGCCGTAGTGCGGACCGTCGACCGCCACCATCGGCATCAGGTTGCCGGTGAGCACGCGCCCAGTGTCGACGTTTTCGAGGCGGTAGGAGACGGTGAGGTACGGCACCCACTCGCCCGCGCCGAAGCCGTTCGGGTTGCCTTCCTCGGCGTGGATGTCGGCTTCGAGGTGAATGTCCGCCTGCGACGCGGGCAGGTCCATACCGCGCGGCTCCATGTCGATCGGCGAAAGGTAGACGGCGGCGACCTCGATGTTGTGGGCGCTCTGCGCCTCGCCGATCGGATACTCCTTGAACTCGTCGTCGGCGTAGGCGGCGGTGGCGAGCGCGGCGGACGCGAACGCCGCCAGGGCAAGAGTGGACTTCATGGGCAGATGCCTCCTTGTCTCTCGGTGGACGCAGCGCTCCCCGCTCTCCCCCGTTTCGTGAGCGGCGCGCGGCGCGGTTTCGGGGGAAATCAGCGGCGCGACGCCTCCATCTCGGCGACCATCGCGGTACGGCGGCGCATCAGCACCAGCGCGGCGACGAGCGCGGCGGCGATCAGCGCGAACTGCGGCAGCGCGGTCTGCCAGTAGGGGAAGATGCCGAGCGGCGAGAATTCCGGCAGCCACGGCACCAGCTTCGGCTGGATCACCCGGCCCTCGACCAGCTCCATCACCCCCTTGCCGGCGAAGACGAACGCCATGAGGTAGAGCAGCCCGCCGGTGATCATGAAGAACGGGCGGATCGCCAGCTTCATCGCGCCGTAGCGCATCGCCAGGTAGATCGCCCCGAGCCCGACGCAGCCCGCACCGAAGCCGCCCGCGATCGCGAGGTTGCCGGTCGCGTCCGCGCCCGAGACCAGCGCCTGGTAGAACAGCACGGTCTCCGCCCCCTCGCGATAGACCGCGAGGAAGCTCGCGAACCACAGCGCCTTAAGCGAGCCCGAGGAGAGCGAACCGCCAACCTTGTCGCGGATGTAGGCCATCCACTGCTCGGCCTCGGCCTTCGAGATCAGCCAGTAGCTCATCGAGAACAGCACCACGGCGGCGAGCAGCATCGTCGCACCTTCAAGCACTTCCTGGCTCGCGGCGGAGGCGTCGAACACCAGCTTGACCGCGACCGCGGTCACCACCGAGAGCCCGAGCGCGACCGCGACGCTGTTGCGGATCACGCCGATTTTGTCGGAATGGCCGGTCTTGGCGAGGTAGGCGATGATCGCGGCGACGATCAGCATCGCCTCGACGCCCTCGCGCAGCAGGATCATCAGCGCGTAGACGAACAACGCGAAGGGCGAATCGCCGCCGCCGCCGAGCAGCTTCGCGGCGCGCGCCATGTCGTCGGCCATCGCGGCGCGGGCCTTGGCCAGCTCGGCGTCGGGGCGGCCCGCCGAGAGCATCGCGGCGATGCGCGAGAAGTGGCCTTCGAGTTCGGTCTTGAACCCGGCGTCGCGCGCGCCGATGCGGCCTTCCATGCCGCTCGCCTCGAAGAGGTCGAAGTAGGCGTCCTGCACGTCGGAGACCGCGGCCTCGCGGTTGGGGTTGGCGATCGCGCCGTCGATCTCCGCCATCACGTCGGCGACGACCTTGCCCCAATCGACCGCGGCGGCCTCGGAAGCGGCCTTGGCCTCCTCCGCGGCTGCGCCGATCAGCGGCAATCCGGGGAGGTAGGAGCGGATTTCGTCGGCGAGCACCACGCCCGAGGCCGCGACCTTGGTGGGCTTATCGCCGTCGCGCACGAGGCCGAGGATGCGCCCGAACTCGGCGTTGATCGCGGCGTCCTGGCGCTGCGAGAGGTGGCGGCGGATCGCGGTTTCGAGCAGCGAGTTCTTGTAGCCCTCGAACTGCGCACGGGTGATCGCGGTCCTGGCGGCGGCGGCATCGCCCGCGGCGTAGGCCTCCGCCCCGGCGCGCAGGTCAGCGGAGATCGCATCGGCGATTTTCGCCCAATGCGGCGCGACGGTCTTGGGCGCGTCCGCCGGAGCCGCGAGCGGCTGAGTGGACTCGGCCTTGATCTGGAAGCCCCGCTCGAGCTCGGGCACGAGCCGGTCGAGGCCGGCGACGTGCGCCTCGATGCGGGCGCGCACTTCGGCGGGCGGCACGCCGTCCTTGATCAGCTTGCGGATCTTGCCGAACTCGCTTTCGAGTTCGAAGCTGCGCTTGGCGGAGACGTTGACGCGGATCGGCCCTTCGAGGTTCTCGAAAATCTCGAAGTACGACTTCTGCACCTTGCCGCGCGCCTGCTCGGCGCGGCCCGCGTCGTAATCGGCCGCGGCTTCGGTCAGAAGTGCGTCGATGCGGTCGACGAGGCCGCGATAATCGGGGGCCGCGTGCGCCGCCGGCGCCAGCCCGAACGCCAGCGCCACGGCCAACACGAAAGCCCGAATCCCTGCCCCGTACATCGCACCCTCCGCAAACCTGGACTAGATCAGTCCGAATTTCGTTCGTTCGCGGATGATATTGCGACGCGTTCGCATGTCAAGGAGTTAAGCGCGCGCAACTCCTTGATAGTTTTTAGAATTTATATAGGGAATGCGCCTGTCAGCGCTTGGTCCACGGTTTATCCCATGGATCGGAACCGGAATCGGGAACCCGCGAACGGCCCCGCCGCTGCGACGGCATGGTGATCGGGCTGATCTCGAAGGCTGGCGTGCGCGGCGGCGCGAACAGCCGCACGCCGGGCTTGCGCATCACGAAAATCAGCAGCGCCCCGGCGATGAACCCACCGACGTGAGCGAAGTACGCGACCCCGCCCCCGCCCGCGTGCGGCGCGGCCTGCAGGCCGCCGATCGTCTGCATCAGGAACCAGCCGATCAGGATCGCGGCGGCGGGAATCGTGACGATGCGGAAGAACACGATGACGACGACGAGAGTGCGTACGTTGGCCTTGGGGAAGAGCAGCGCATACGCGCCGAGCACGCCCGCGATCGCGCCCGAAGCGCCGACCATCGGCACCACCGAATGGAGATTGATCACCGCCTGGAACAACGCCGCCGCGTAGCCGCAGAGCACGTAGAACAGCAGGTAGCGCAGCCGCCCCACCGAGTCCTCGACGTTGTTGCCGAAGATCCAGAGGAACAGCATGTTGCCGCCGAGGTGCAGCAGGCCGCCGTGCATGAACATCGAGGTGAGCGGCGTCAGCCAGGGATTGACGACGCGGTACTGGGCGGGGAGTTCGGACGAGCCGAGGAGGATTTCCGGCACCATGCCGTATTGCAGGGCGGCGAGCCGCGCCTGGGCGTCGGTGAGGCCGCTCTGCCAGAGGAACACCGCGACGCACAGGGTGATCAGCGCCCAGGTCACGTAGGCCGGGCTGCTCGGGTTATCGTCGTATAGCGGCAGAAAGAACATCCGTCGGGCGGCTCCCGGCTCAAGCGAAAAGCGTCCCGCCGGGGCGGGACGCTTCTATAGATGACATCACCTGCGGCGCGGCACAACCGCCGGGTCAGGCGAGCGCGAGCGCCGGGTAGTCGGTGTAGCCGTGCGCGTCGCCCTGGTAGAAGGTATCGGCGTCCGGCGGATTGAGCGGCGCGCCGTCGCGCAGGCGGCGCACCAGGTCCGGGTTGGCGATGTAGAGCTTGCCCCAGGAAACCGCGTCCGCCTCGCCCTTGTCGAGCAACGACTGGGCGGTGGCGAGGTCGAGATCCTGGTTGGCGACGAACACCCCGCCGAACAGGCGCTTGAGCTCCGGCCCGATCCGCCCCGGCGCCTGGGACTCGCGGGCGAAGATGAAGGCGATGCGGCGCTTGCGCATCTCCTCGGCGACGTAGCCGAAGGTCGCGAGCGGGTTGCTGTCGCCCATGTCGTGGCTATCGCCGCGCGGCGCGATGTGCAGGCCGACCCGGTCCGCGCCCCATTCGGCGATCGCGGCGTCCACCGCTTCGAGCATCAGGCGCGCGCGGTTCTCGATCGGCCCGCCGTACTCGTCGGTGCGGCGGTTGGTCTTGTCCTGGAGGAACTGGTCGAGCAGGTAGCCGTTCGCGCCGTGCAGCTCAACGCCGTCGAAACCCGCCTTCTTGGCGTTGGCCGCGCCCTGACGATAGGCGGCGACGATGCCGGGGATTTCATCGCGGTCGAGCGCGCGCGGCACCGGATACGGACGCATCGGACGCAGCAGGCTGACGTGGCCCTCGGCGGCGATCGCCGACGGCGCCACCGGCGGCTGGCCGCCGAGGAAGCTCGGGTCGGAAATCCGGCCGACGTGCCAGAGCTGGAGGAAAATCCGCCCGTCCTTGGCGTGGACGGCGTCGGTGATCTTCTTCCAGCCCGCCACCTGTTCGTCGGACCAGATGCCCGGCGTCGCGGCGTAGCCGATACCCATCGGGTCGACCGAGGTCGCCTCGGTGAGGATCAGGCCGGCGCCGGCGCGCTGGGCGTAGTACTCGGCCATCAGATCGTTGGGAATGCGGCTGTCCCCGGACCGTGCGCGGGTGAGCGGCGCCATGAATACGCGGTTCGGCAGGGTCAGCGCCCCCACCTTCAGCGGCTCGAAAAGGGTCGGCATAATCGAAACCTCATCAGTTACAAAAGTGGGTGTGGCCATCCCCTGCCGGGGTTCCATGTGTGGTTCCGGCAGGGGTTTGTCAAATGGCGGGAAGAATTACTGGATGATCAGAACGATCAGCGGCGCGGCGAGAACGTTGACGACGCCCGAGAGGATCATCACCAGACCGGCGATCGAGCCTTCCTCGCCACCGATCTCGGTGGCCTTGGCGACGCCCGCGCCGTGCGCACCCATGCCGAACAGAGAACCGCGCGCAAGCGCCGAGGTGAGCGGCAGCCACTTGAGCAGGATCTCGCCGATGGCGACGCCGACCACCGCGGTCAGCACCACGAACACCGCGGTGAGATCGGGCACGCCGCCGACGTCCTGCGCGACGATGAGGGCGAAGGGCATACTCATCGAGCGCGGCAGCAGCGACAGGGCGAGCGAGTCCGAGAGGCCGAACGCGGCGGCGAGGCCCCAGGCGCTCGCGAGCGCGATGCCGGAGCCGACGACGACGCCGACCACCAGCACCGGCCAGAGGCGGCGGATGGTGGAGCGGTGCTCGTAGATCGGCAGCGCGAAGGCGACCGTCGCCGGGCCGAGCGCGAGCATCAGCCAGTGCGTGCCGGCGATGTAAGGCGCGTAGCCGACCTTGGTGGCGAGCGCGGCGACGAGCAGGATCGCGGGCGCGACGATCAGGGGCGAGAGCGCCCAGTGGTGGACCTTGCGGTGCAACGCGCGGGCGACGAGGTAGGCGGCGACGGTGGCGGCCGACCAGATCGCGGCGTTGGCGAGGAATTCAGCGGACGGCATGGCGCACCCACCAGCGGTAAGAGAGATCGACGGCGAACGCGGTACCGAGCATCACCAGCACGGTGCCGATCAGCACCGCGGCGAAGAGCTTGAGCCCGGTGACCGAAAGCCAGTCGGCGTGGTCGAGCACCGCGAGCACCGCGGGCACGAAGAACAGCAGCATCTCGCCGATCAGGAACTTCGCACCTCGGCGCACCGCGTGCGGCTTGACCCAACCGGTGAGGAGCAGTGCGAGCATCAGACCGAGACCGACGATGGCGCCGGGGAACGGCAGGCCGAGGCTGCGGCTGATCAGGTTGCCGACCAGCCACACCGCAGCGAGCAGCGCCAC
>QKGW01000403.1 GCA_003250275.1 Alphaproteobacteria bacterium | reverse complement strand
ACGACGGCTGCGGCATGTCGCCCGACGAGCTTTCGCTCGCGGTCGAGCGCCACGCCACCAGCAAGCTCCCCGACGACGACCTCTCCGACATCGAGTTCTTCGGCTTCCGCGGCGAGGCGCTGCCGTCGATCGGCGCGGTTTCGCGCCTCAGCCTCACCTCGCGCCCACCGGGGGCGGAGGCGGCGTTCCGCGTCGTCGTCGAAGGCGGCGCGAAATCCGCGCCCGAGCCCGCCGCGCAGCCGACCGGCACCCGCGTCGAGGTGCGCGACCTGTTTTACGCCACCCCGGCGCGGCTGAAGTTCCTGAAGGCGCCGCGCACCGAGGCGGGCCACGCGCTCGACGCGGTGCGCCGCCTCGCGATGGCGCATCCGCAGGTCGGCTTCACCTTCACCGACGACGGGCGCGAGCGTCTCTCCCTCGCCGCCGAAACCGGCGACCTCTTCGGCGCGCGCCACGCCCGCCTGCGCGCGCTTTTGGGCCGCGAGTTCGGCGAGGCGGCGGTGAAGGTGGACATCGAGCGCGAGGGTCTGCGCCTCACCGGCTACGCCGGACTGCCGACCTTCAACAAGGGCACGGCGGCGGACCAGTACCTCTTCGTCAACGGCCGCCCGGTGAAGGACCGGCTGCTGCTCGGCGCGGTGCGCGGCGCGTACCGCGACGTGCTCGCGCACGACCGCCACCCGGTGCTGGCGCTGTTCCTCACCGTCGATCCGGCGTTCGTCGACGTCAACGTCCACCCGGCCAAGGCCGAGGTGCGCTTCCGCGATCCCGGTCTGGTGCGGGCGATGATCGTCTCGGGCCTGAAAAACGCGATCGGCGCGGGCGGCTACCGCGCCGCCGACGCCGCGCCCCAGGCGCTCGCCGCGTTCCGCCCCGGCGGCTGGGGCGGCGCGCGCCCGTCCGCCGCGCCGCGCGCGGAGCTCGACGCCGCCCTCGCCTTCCAGTCGCCGGTGCAGGGATTCCGCGAGGCGGCGCTGCCCGATCTCGCCCTGCCGCCCGGCGGCGCGGCGCGCGGCAGTTCCGCGGCGGAAGCGCCGCCGCCCGAGCCGGAGCGCGGCTATCCGCTCGGCCAGGCGCGCGCGCAGCTGCACGAGACCTACATCGTCGCGCAGACCGAGGACGGCCTCGTCGTCGTCGACCAGCACGCGGCGCACGAGCGCATCGTGCTCGAACGGATCAAGGCGGAGATGGCCGAACGCGGCGTGCGCACCCAGGTGCTGCTGCTGCCCGAGGTCGTCGACCTCGACGAACGCGCCGCCGAGCGCATCGCCGAACGCGCCGCCGACCTCGCGGCGTTCGGCCTCGTGGTCGAGCCGTTCGGCGCGGACGCGGTGGTGGTGCGCGAGGTTCCGGCGATTCTCGGCGCGCCCGACGTCAAGGCGCTGGTCAAGGACGTCGCCGACAGCCTCGCCGAGTGGGACGACGCCACCGCGCTTTCCGACCGCCTCGACCGCATCCTCGCCACCGTCGCCTGCCACGGCTCGGTGCGCGCCGGACGCAGGCTCACGGTCGAAGAGATGAACGCGCTGCTGCGGCAGATGGAGCGGACGCCGCGCGCCGGGCAATGCAACCACGGCCGCCCGACCTGGGTGGAGCTGAAGCTCGCCGACGTCGAGAAGCTATTCGGCCGGTGAGCCCTGCGCCGCGGCGCGCGCCGCGCGGGCGGCGTCGAGGCGGTCCTTCTCGATGTTCGGCAGGAACGCGGTGAGCAGGCCGAGCGCCGGCAGGAACGCGCAGATCTGATAGACGAAGCGGATCCCCTGCCAGTCGGCGACCTGCCCGAGCACCGCCGCGCCCAAGCCGCCCAACCCGAACGAGATGCCGAAGAACAGCCCGGCGACGGTGCCGACCTTGCCCGGCATCAGCTCCTGGCCGTAGACCACGATCGCCGAGAACGCCGAGGCGAGGACGAGGCCGATGACCACGGTGAGGATCGGCGTCCAGAACAGATTCGCGTGGGGCAGCAGCAGGGTGAACGGCAGCACGCCCAAGATCGAGCACCAGATCACCACCTTGCGCCCGAAGCGGTCGCCGACCGGGCCGCCGATCAGGGTGCCCGCCGCCACCGCGCCGAGGAAGATGAAGAGATAGATCTGCGCGGTCTGCACCGACACGCCGAAGGTCTCGATCAGATAGAAGGTGTAGTAGCTCGAAATCGACGCCATGTAGACGTTCTTCGAGAACACCAGGCTGACGAGCAGCGCGAGGGTGATCGCCACCTTCTTGCGCGGCAGGCGCGCGGCGGTGCTGGCGGGCGCGGGCTTCTTCGCCGCGTCGGCGCGCGCCTCGCGATACCAGATACCGACGCGGTAGAGGATCATCGCCGCGATCGCCGCCGCCGCCGAGAACCACGCCACCGAACCCTGGCCATAGGGCACCACGATCAGCGCCGCGAGCAGCGGGCCGAACGCCTGACCGGAATTGCCGCCGACCTGGAACACCGACTGCGCGAGGCCGAAGCGCCCGCCCGAGGCCATCCGCGCGACGCGCGAGCTTTCGGGGTGGAAGATCGACGAGCCCATGCCGATCACTGCCGCGCCGACGAGCAGCAGGCCGTAGTTCCCCGCGGTGGCGAGGATCATCAGACCGATGAAGGTCGAGCCCATGCCGAGCACCAGGGAGAACGGCTTCGGGTGCTTGTCGGTGTAGATCCCGACCACCGGCTGGAGCAGCGAGGCGGTGAACTGGAAGGTCAGGGTGAGGAGACCGATCTGGCCGAAATCGAGGCCGTAGTCGCGCTTCAGCATCGGATAGATCGCAGCGAGCAGCGACTGCATCATGTCGTTGAGCATGTGGCAGAAGCTCAACGCGATGAGGACGGTGACGGCGGTGGATCCGGCGGACGGGCTGCGCACTTTCGGGACTCCTCGAAACTTAAGCCAATAGTGCTGCCACACCGCGCCCCTCCCGGCAATCGGGAAACGCCGTTGCGACCGCGCGCCCGTCGCAATGCAGCCACGAAAATTTCACATCGGTTTGCGCAGCGCCCGAGGATTTCCCATATCGCAGAAATACCCAGGATATTTTTCCGGCCTCGTTGCGTTTTGTCCTCGCGTTCCGCGTTCAGGAGGCATGTCGCATGTTGTTTGAAGCCTTTCTCCGGCGTCTCGTCCGCTTCGGCGACCTCACCGTGATCCGCCCCGACGGCAGCCGCTTCACCGTCAACGGCCAGCCGTTCCCCCACCTCCGCTCCGCCGACACTCCGTCCCCGGTCACCGTCCACTTCCACGATCCCGAGACGATCCGCCGCCTGATCTGGCAACCCGCCCTCGCCTTCGGCGAGGGCTACATGGAAGGCACGGTGACGATCGACGAGGGCACCCTCGGCGACTGCCTCGCGCTTTTCATGCGCAACATGCACGACGACCCGAGCGTGTTCCTGCGCCTGCGCGCGAGCGTCGGCCGCGCGGTGCGCAAGCTCCACCAGAACAACCCGATCCCACGCGCGCGCAAGAACGTCGCCCACCACTACGACCTCTCGCCGCAGCTCTACGAGATGTTCCTCGACGCCGACCGGCAGTATTCGTGCGCCTACTTCCCCACCGGCAACGAAACCCTCGAAACCGCCCAGGCGGCGAAGAAGCGCCACATCGCGGCGAAGCTCCTGCTCGAACCCGGCCAGCGCGTCCTCGACATCGGCTGCGGCTGGGGCGGCATGGCGCTCTACCTCGCCCAGAGCTTCGACGTCGAAGTCACCGGCATCACCCTCTCCGAACAGCAGCTCGCGGTGGCGCAGCAGCGCGCCGCGAAGGCCGGGCTCGACGGCAAGGTGCGCTTCGAGCTGCGCGACTACCGCACGATCAACGAACCCTTCGACCGGATCGTCTCGGTGGGGATGTTCGAGCACGTCGGGGTGAAGTACTACCGCAGCTACTTCAACGCGGTGCGCCGCTGCCTCGCCCCCGGCGGCGTGGCCCTGCTGCACACCATCGGCCGCTCCGACCCGCCCGGCTCGACCAACCCTTGGATCCGCAAGTACATCTTCCCCGGCGGCTACTGCCCGGCGCTTTCCGAGATTTCGGCGGCGATCGAGCGCGAACACCTCACCACCTGCGACGTCGAGGTGCTGCGGCTGCACTACGCCGAAACCCTCAAGCACTGGCACCGCCGCTTCCAGGAACACCGCGAGGAAATCTCGCGGATGCTCGACGAACGCTTCTGCCGGATGTGGGAGTTCTACCTCCTCGGCTCGGAGATGGCGTTCCGCCACGAGGGCCAGGTGGTGTTTCAGGTGCAGCTCGCGCGCGACAAGACCGTAGTGCCCGACAGCCGCGACTACATCGGCGCGTTCGAGGCGAGCCACCCGCTGCCGGTCGCGATCTGACCCGGCCATCCACGAAAACCGGGCGTGGACCCCCGGGTCGAGCCCGGGGGTGACGCGAGATCGTGCGGCGGCGTGCGTTCCCCCCGCACGAAAACGGGGCGCCCACCCCGGGGCGCCCCGTCACCGTCGGCATTTCCCGGTGGGCTCAAGCGACCATCAGGTGCCAACGGCTCGATTCCGCACTCGCCGACGGCTTGCCTTCGCGCGCCGCTTCACGGCGGCGGCGTCCCTCGGCGTCGGCGGTCTTGAGGGCCGAGAGAACCACCTCGGGGGAGATCTCGTGCGGCTCGTTGTGGATCGTCTCGCCCTTCGCGCAGGCGGCTTCCGCCACCTTCATCAGATCCTCGTCGGAAACGTCGGCGAGGCCGATCTGGGCGAGCGTGGTCGGCAGGTTGACCGCCTCGCAGAAGCCGAACACGCGGTCGACCATCTCGGGCGGCTGATCGGTGATGAACAGCGCCGCGAGCACGCCGATCGTCACCTTCTCGCCGTGCCAGAACATGTGGGTCTGCGGCAATACGGTGAGGCCGTTGTGGATCGCGTGGCAGGCGCCGAGGCCGCCGCTCTCGAAGCCGAGGCCGGAGAGCAGGGTATTGGCTTCGACGATGCGTTCGAGCGCGGGCGTCACAGCCCCGGCCTCGACCGCGCGCAGCGACAGCGGGCCGTATTCCATCAGGGTGTCGAAGCACAGCCGCGCGAGCGCGTTGGCGGTCATCGGGCCGGGCCGTCCGGTCATGTTCCCGGCACGCGAGATCCGGCAGCCTTCCGCCTCGAACCAGGTGGAGAGCGCGTCGCCCATGCCGGAGGAGAGGAAGCGCGCCGGCGCGCGGGCGATCACCGCGGTGTCGACGATCACCGCGTCGGGATTCTTCGGCAGCACCAGATAGCGCTCGAACTCGCCCTCGTCGGTGTAGATCACCGCGAGTGCCGAGCACGGCGCGTCGGTGGAGGCGAGCGTCGGGACGATCACCACCGGAACCTTGGCGTAGTGCGCCACCGCCTTGGCGGTGTCGAGCGTCTTGCCACCGCCGATGCCGACGATGCATTGCGCGCCGTTCGCCTCGGCGACCTGTTCGAGGCGGGCAATCTCGGAATCGCAGCATTCGCCGCCGAACACCTCGAACACGGCCTCGACGGCCTGCTTGAGAGCGTCGGCGATCTCGCCGCCCAGGGTTTCGGCGACGAGGCCGTCCTCGATCACCAGGGCGCGCTCGCCGAAGCGGCGCGCCTCTTCACCCAAGGCGGACAGCGCGTGTGCGCCCTGTACGTACCGGCTGGGAAATATCGCAGTCGTCAACATGGTCAGGTCCTTTCCCGTAGCACCGAGTCCTAACGGGAGTATAAGTCCTACACCTGTGGTTGCCCCGCGAAATCCTGAAATATCTTACGGGTTTCGTCGTGCCCGGTTTTCCCCATGGGGGATCAGCGCCTTAGAACCGGCGCGCGGACGCGCCCGCGGCGGCGGCGGCGGCAACCCGGACGCGCGCGGCGGCGAAAACCGCGCCCCGAGTCTCAGAGCTTGCGAAGGAAGGTGAGCGCGGCCTTGCCGTAGACGCGGCGGTCGTCGACGGCGAAGCCCTCGGGCCACGCGGGCGCATCGGCGGCGGCGGTTTCCGCCACCACCACCGCGCCGGAGCGCACCCAGCCCGCGGCATCCGCGCTCGCGAGCGCGGCGGCGGCGACGCCCGCGGCGTAGGGCGGGTCGAGCAGCACCAGATCGCAGGCGAGTTTCGCGCGCGGCAGGTGCGTCGCGTCGGCGCGGAGGATCTCCGCCTCGGCCTTGCAGCCGCGCACGTTGGCGGTGAGCGCCTTGAGCGCGACGGGATCGCGCTCGACGAAGGTGACGTGCGCCGCGCCGCGCGACCACGCCTCGAGCCCGAGCGCGCCGGTTCCGGCGAAGAGGTCG
>QKGW01000583.1 GCA_003250275.1 Alphaproteobacteria bacterium | reverse complement strand
TACTTCCTCCACCTCGACCGGCATTCGGAGCGGTGGAACTTCGTCGCGCTGTATTTCACCCTCCTCATCGTGGTGATCCTGATCGGCGGTTCGGTATGGATCATGACCCACCTCGCGCACAACGTGATGCCCGGGATGATCGCGGAGTAGGGCGATGGCGGTTCTCGCGCAGCTGGCCAAGCCGGGCATCGTTTTCGGCAACCTGATCGCCGCGGCGGGCGGTTTTCTCCTCGCCGCACGCGGCGTCGTCGACCCCGTGCGGTTCGCCGCGGCGATGGCGGGCACCTCGCTAGTGGTCGCCTCGGGCTGCGTGTTCAATAACGTTATCGACCGCGACATCGACGCGCTGATGGCGCGCACCCGCACCCGCGCCCTCGTCACCGGCGCGGCGACGCCCGGCCTCGCGCGCGTCTGGGGCGCGCTCCTCGGCGTCGCCGGGTTCGCGGTGCTCGCGCTCGGCGTCAACGCCTGGGCGGTGGGCTTCGCGGCGATGGGCTGGCTGGTCTACGTCGGGCTCTATTCGCTCTGGCTCAAGCGCCGCTCGGTCGCGGCGATCTGGGTCGGCAGCCTCGCGGGCGCGGCGCCGCCGGTGATCGGCTACGTCGCCGCCGCCGGAAGGCCGGATTTCGGCGCGGCGCTGCTGTTCCTGATCTACGCGCTCTGGCAGATCCCCCATTCCGACGCGATCGCGATCTTCCGGCTCAAGGATTTCGCCGCCGCCGGGCTGCCGGTGTCGCCGCTCGCGCGCGGCATGGCGGCGGCGAAGCGCCACATCGCCGCCACCGTGTTCGCCTTCACCCTCGCGGCGCTCGCGCTGACGCTTTTCGGCTACACCGGCTACGCCTACTTCGCGGTGGCGGCGGTGGCGGGCGGCTACTGGTTCGCGATCGCGCTCAGGGGCCGTGCGGCGGAGAGCGACGCGCAGTGGGCGCGGCAGGTGTTCGTCTGCTCGATCTTCACGATCATGGCGCTCGGCGTGATGATGTCGGTGGATTTCTCCCGCATCGCCCGCGCCGCCGGGTGAGACGGTTCAGTCGGCGAGCGGTTCCGGCATCTTGAGGCCGTAACGCGCGGCGATTTCCCGGTATTCGCGGTATGCCTCGGGGGCGAGCGGCGCGCCGCGGGTGGCGCGGCGGTCGGCCTCCTCCCATTCACGGTCGCCGGGGGCGAGCACGCGGCAGTCCGCGCGCGCCGCCGAGCCGCGCAGGGTGTCGAGATAGCGGCGCAGACCCGCGTCGAAGGTGGCGCGGTCGACGAATGCGTCGGGGCGCAGGGCGACCACGAAGGTTCCCATGTCGCGGGTGCGGTCGAGGTTCTCGAACATCGGCGCGAGGTCGAAACAGAGCTGCATCCCGGTAAGCACGGCGGAAAGGATTTCGACCAGACCGGCGAGCCCCGCGCCCTTGAAGCCGAACGCGCCGCCGAGCGGTGCGAGCATTTCGGCGTGGGCGGGATCGGTGGTGTCGACGCCGCGGCTGTCCGAGGCGACGCCTTCGGGCAGGATCTTCCCCAGGGTTTGATAGAGCGCGACGCGGTTACGCGGGATCGAGCTGGTCGCCATGTCGAGCAGCCATGGTCGCTCCCCGGCGCTCGGAACCGCGCAGGCGAGCGGGTTGGTGCCGTGAATCCCCTCCGCGCCGTCGTGCAGGCGGACGTAGGCGTCGGTGTTGCAGGCGACGAGGCCGATATAGCCTTTCTCCGCGGCCGCGAGGGCGAACGCGCCCGCGGGGCCGAAGTGCGAACTCTTCTGGACGCCGACCGCGCCGATCCCCTGGGTCTCGGCGATTTCCATCGCAAGGTCCATCGCACGGTAGGTGGCGAGCGCGCCGTGACCGTAGTCGGCGTCGAGCGTGGCGACCGCGCCGAAGCGGCGGTGCGGCGTCATCGCCGGATGCGGGTTGCAGCGCCCCAGCTCGACCGTCTCGACGTAGTGCGGCAGGAAGCGCATCCCGTGGCTGTCGATACCGGTGCGGCTGCCGTGCATCATCGCGCGGGTAACCGCCGCGGCGGTCGCCTCGTCCGCGCCCGCCGCGCGGAAGGCGGCGAGTCCGAAGGCTTCGAGGTCGTCGAGGGCGAAACGCAACGCGGTAAGAGTCTCGGTCACAGGGTTTGCCCTCCGTCGACGATCAGGGTCTGTCCGGTCATGAAAGCGGACTCGTCGCTTGCGAGATAGACGGCCGCGGCGGCGATCTCCTCGACAGTGCCGAGGCGTCCCATCGGCTGGCGTGCGAGAAACGCGCGGCGTGCGGTGTCGGGGTCGGCGCTCGCCTCGATCCGGGCTTCGAGCGAGGGCGAGGCGGTGCTGCCGGGGCAGAGCGCGTTGACGCGCACGCCCGAGGCAACGCTCTCCCGCGCGACCGCCTTGGTGAGCCCGATCAGCGCCGCCTTCGACGCGCCGTAGGCGGCCCGATTCGCGACTCCGGTGATGCTGGAAGCGACCGAGGCGACGTTGACGATCGCTCCCCGCTTGCGTGCGAGCATTCCCGGCAGCGCGGCGCGGATCGTCCAGAAACACGAGGTGACGTTCTGGTCGAAACTTCGCGCCCAGTCCTCGGGGGTGCAATCGAGAAATGCGCCATCGTGGACCCACCCGGCACAGTTGCAGAGGATATCGAGGGGGGCGGAGGCGGTAATCGCGCGCGCGACGGCTTCGCCATCGGTGACGTCGAGGGCGATCGGCGTGATCGCCGCGTGCAGGGCGGGCAGATCTTCCATCTTGGCGAAGGTGCGGCTGGCCGCGATTACTTGCGCGCCTTCGGCGGCGAAGGCTAGCGCGATCGCCCTTCCGATGCCCTGTCCGGCACCGGTCACGAATGCGCGTTTTCCCGTTAAACGCGATGGCATCTCCGCACCTCCCGAGCCCAGCCGAACGTCCACCACGAGTATATGATTACTGTATATAATGTACGAAGATGTCGCGCAACGGCCTTGCAATTCAGCAATTCCGGAGCGATGCAAGTCCACCGAGCATTAGCATCCTCGAAGGTGGGTGACAAATGCGCCGCGCATACGCAAGATTCCAGCTTATCCAAAAGTTCGGGAGGGCGCCGATGATCGGTGCGGATGACGAAGCGATCGGGAAGGGACGTGGCCGGCGGCTCTCGGGCACCGCGCCGCGGCTCTACGAGCTTGCCGAGGACGTCGTCGTCGAGCGGGTGATGAGCGGCGCGTTGCCCGCCGGCACCCAACTCACCGAATCGATGCTGGCCGAGCAGTTCGGCATCAGCCGCGCGCCGGCGCGCCGTGCGCTTCAGGAACTCGCGCGCAAGGGGGTGGTCGAGCGGAAGCAGGGGCGCGGTTACGCGGTGCTGCGGTGCGCGGGCGCAGTGGCGGTCGCGTCCGGCGTGGCGGCGGTGGAGCCGTTGCCGCTGCTGTCGCTGCCGACGTGGGAACGCATCTACGGCGAGGTCGAGAACGAAATCGTCGCGCGGATCTCGTTCGCCGATTGGCGGCTCAACGAGGTGCAGCTCGCGCATCACTATCACGTCAGCCGTACCGTGGCGCGCGACGTCGTATCGCGCTTGCATCAGCGCGGCCTGGTGCGCAAGGACGAGAGTTCGCGTTGGTTTGCGCCCGCGCTCACGCGGGAGCGAGTCGAGGAACTCTATGAACTTCGCGGAATTCTCGAACCCGCCGCGGTGGTGCTGGCGGCTCCGCGAGTGCCGCCGGAGGTGCTCGCGAAAATGCGCGCAAGCCTCGATGCGGCGGTCTCCGCGCCGCCCGGCGACGTGCCGACGCTCGACGCGCTCGAGCACGAAATGCACGTCACGCTTCTCGGCTACTGCGGCAACCAGGCGCTGATGCAAGCGCTCGTGCTGCCGCAGATGCTGCTGCTCGCGCACCGCTTCCTCTATCGCTGGACGCCGACGATGTTCGGCGACGAGCCGTTTCCGGTCGAACATCGCGAGATTCTCGACCATCTCGGCGCGGGCGAGGCCGAACTCGCGGCGGCGGCGATGAAGCGGCACCTCGAAGTGGCGTGTGCCCGCGTGCTGCAACGCGTCGAGGCGGTGCGCCACGAACGCATCGCCGCCGATCTTCCCTATCTCGAACGGATCAAGCCGGGCTGAGCCCCGGCTTCGCGGGCAAAAAGAAAACCCACCGCTTTAGGCGGTGGGTTTTCATGGTGGAGCTGAGGGGAATCGAACCCCTGACCTCCGCAGTGCGATTGCGGCGCTCTCCCATCTGAGCTACAGCCCCGTGAGGCGAGGCCGGGATAATGCTTAGATGTTTTCCCTCTGTCAAGGGGATCGTGCGACCCTTGCACAGGGAGGGGGCAGACGTTACCTTCTGGCTCTGCAACGCCTTCAACCGAGAGCCGAAATTTCATGGACATTATCCTAGGCCCGCTGATCACGGTCGCCTCGATCGCACTCGAAATCCTCAAGTGGATGGTGATCGTTCAGGCGATCATGAGCTGGCTGGTGGCGTTCGGCGTGGTCAACACCCGGAACCGCTTCGTCTACCTGATCGGTGATTTCCTCTATCGCATCACCGAGCCGCTGCTGCGGCCGATCCGGCGGGTGCTGCCCGATCTCGGCGGCATCGATCTGAGTCCGGTGGTGCTGCTGCTCGCCATCGTGTTCGCACAGAACGTGCTCGCCCGCGTCGCCATCCGCTACATCGGGTTCTGATGCTCGCCGGTGCGGTGCAGGTGGTCGAGGGGGGCGTGCGGGTCGCCGTACGCCTCACCCCAAAGGGCCGCCGCGACGCGATCGAGGGCATCGCCGCAACCGCCGACGGCGGCGCCGAGATCAAGGCGTCGGTGACCGCCGTGCCCGAGGACGGCAAGGCCAACCGCGCGCTGATCAAGCTTCTCTCCAAGGCCTGGGGGGTGCCGAAGACGTGCATCGAGGTTGTCGCGGGCGCCACCGACCGCCACAAGATTCTGTCGCTCTCCGGCGATCCCGAGCGTATCCTGCCGCGCATCGAAGCGACGCTTTCCGACTTCTGAGGATATCAATGCCCACCACCGCCACGATCATCGACGGCAAGGCCGTCGCCGCCCAAATCCGCGAGGAGATCGCCCAGCGCGTGACCGCGCTCAAGCGCGAGCGCTCGGTGCCGCCCGGTCTCGCGGTGATTCTGGTGGGCGAGGATCCGGCGAGCCAGGTCTACGTGCGCAGCAAGGAGCGTCAGGCGCAGGAGGCGGGGTTCAAGTCGCTCGCCTACCGCCGTCCGGATGACATCTCCGAGGAGCAGCTGATCACCTTGATCGAGGGGCTGAACGAGGACCCCACCATCGACGGCATCCTGGTGCAGCTGCCGCTGCCCGCGCACATCGACGAAGGCGTGGTGATCAACGCGATCTCGCCGGAGAAGGACGTCGACGGCTTCCACCCGATCAACGTCGGCCGGATGATCACCGGCGCGCCGTCGCTGCTGCCGTGCACGCCGTTCGGCTGCATCCAGCTGCTCAAGCGCACCCTCGGCGATCTCTCCGGCCTCGACGCGGTGGTGGTCGGGCGCTCCAACATCGTCGGCAAGCCGATGGCGGCGCTGCTGCTGCGCGAGAACTGCACGGTCACGATGGCGCACTCGCGCACCCGCAACCTCGCCGACGTCTGCCGCCGCGCCGACATCCTCGTCGCCGCGGTGGGCAAGCCCGGCTTCGTCCAGGGCGACTGGATCAAGCCCGGCGCGACGGTGATCGACGTCGGCATCAACCGCGTCGCCACCGCGGACGGCGGCTCGCGCCTCGTCGGCGACGTCGACTTCGAAGCCGCGAAGGCGGTGGCGGGGGCGATCACCCCGGTGCCGGGCGGCGTCGGCCCGATGACGATCGCGATGCTGCTGCGCAACACCCTCGAATCCTACTGTCGCCGCAACCGCCTCGAGTGCGAGCTCGGCTGAAGATGCTGACGGCCGCACCGATCCCCTGCGATTCGCCCGATCTCGTCGCGACGCTCGCCGCCGAGAACCTGCCGACCGACGACCTCGCGCTGCCCGGCCGCGCGTTCTACGCGCTCGCGCGTGACGGCGCGACGGTCGCCTGGGTGGGGCGCGAGGCGGTGGGGACGGACGCGGTGCTGCTGCGCTCGCTCGTGGTCGCGGCACCGTTGCGCCGCCGCGGCATCGCCACCGAGGCGCTGGCGTGGATGATCGACGCGGCGGCGGCGGACGGCGCGCGCGAAGCGTTTGCCCTGACCACCAATCCGGCGGTGGTGGCGCTGCTCGAGCGCCTCGGTTTCGCCCGTCTGGCGCGCGCCGACGCGCCCGCAGCTCTGGCCGCGACGCGCCAGTTCTCCGC
>QKGW01000322.1 GCA_003250275.1 Alphaproteobacteria bacterium | reverse complement strand
GGTTCGGCCTTCGCCACCAGGAGCGCGAGGGAAATCGCGACGGCGAGCGCCATCGTCGGGTAGAGCCACGGCCACAGGCCGTCCTCGATCCCGTGCAGCTCGATGGCGAGGCCGGTGACGAAGTTCTGGTGGATGAGATAGAGCGGATAGCTCACGAACCCGAGCCAGGTGAGCGCCCGGCACGACGCCAGCCGCCCGCCCGCCATGCTCTTGAACGACGCCCAGAACACCAGCAGCAGAATCACCGAGGTGACGAGAACGCCCGGCTCCCGCCCGAGCGAAACCTCGGCCACCGCGAGCGCGCCGCACGCCACCGAGGCCGCCATCGCGCGCGCATCGCCGGTTTTCCAATGGCTGTAGAAGAAGATCCCGACGAGGAACCAGCCGTAGTAGTTGACCCCGGCGAAGCGCAGCGCCGAAACCAGGATGTTCGGGCCGGTCCACAGGCTCGCGAGGTAGAGGACGTAGAGCCCGGTCACCAGCGCAATCGCCCGGCCGCGCAGCACGAACGCGCCGAACGCGGCGACCGCGTAGAACTTGGTCTCGACGTAGAGCGACCAGAACGCGCCGTCGAGGCTTTCGAACGGCACGCCGAAGGTGTGGGTCCAGACCTCGGGATTGACGAAGGTGACGCCGGGGAGCATGTCGCGCGCGTCGGGCTCGCCGAGCGGGCGCTCGGGGAGGAAGAACGAGGTCGCGTAGATGATCGCCGACGACAGCAGCATCGCCGGGAACAACCGCAGCCAGCGCTTGTAGCCGAAGCGGACGAAGCCGTCGGCGCGGTCGAGGCTCCAGAAGATCACGAAGCCCGAGATCATGAAGAACAGCTCGACCCCGAGCCATCCGTTATGGAACACCTGCCGCACGGCCGCGTCGTGCGTCCAGGGCTCTATCCGAGTCCAGCGCGAAAAGGCGTGGTAGAGAATCACACCGAGAATCGCGAGCCCGCGCAACCCGTCGAGGTGCGTCAGGCGGTTGGCATCCGAGGGACCACCCATGGCCATCTCCTTCGGCGTCGGAGACGGAAGTTCACGGGAGGCGCCCTCCGGCCCGCACTGCGGACCGCGCCGCGCCATCCCGCAGCGATGGGTGGATGTGGACCCCTTCTACCCGCGGTTTCAACCCAAGACACCCGAGGTTTTCCGCGCGACTCGCAATTTTTCCACACCAGCGCACGCGACGCGGACTCCCGCGCCGAGGAGTGCGCGCATTCAGGGAATCCCGGGTCAGGCGAAAAGGGCGGCGTAGCGGTCGGGCTTGAAGCCGATTTCGAGGATGCCATCGGCTTCGAGGACCGGGCGCTTGATCATCGACGGGTTGGCGAGCATCAGCTCGATCGCCTTGGCGGCGTCGAGGCCGGTCTTGGCCTCGTCGGGGAGTTTGCGGAAGGTGGTTCCGGCGCGGTTGAGTACCGTCTCCCAGCCCTTCTCCGCACACCAGCGTTCGAGATCGGCGCGGTTCGCACCCACCTTCTTGTAGTCGACGAACGCGTAGGCGACGCCGTGGCCATCGAGCCAGGTGAACGCCTTCTTCATCGTGTCGCAGGCCTTGATGCCGTGGATACGGACGGTCATTTTCCCTCCTTCGCGAGCGCGCGGTCGTGCAGGCGCGA
>QKGW01000024.1 GCA_003250275.1 Alphaproteobacteria bacterium | reverse complement strand
GGACGCGGCGGCCCGCGTCGCCGCCGAACTCGAAGCGCTGCTGCCGCTTGCCGGAACCCCCGAGGATCAGGTGGTCGAGGCGATGCGCTACGCCTGCCTCAACGGCGGCAAGCGGATGCGCCCGTTCTTCGTGATCGAGACCGCACGCCTGTTCGGCGTCGACAGCCGCTCGGCGGTGCGCGCCGCCGCCGCGGTCGAGATGCTGCACTGCTATTCGCTGGTGCACGACGATCTCCCGGCGATGGACGATGACGACCTCCGCCGCGGCCAGCCCACCGTGCACCGCCGCTTCGACGAGGCGACCGCGATCCTCGCGGGCGACGCGCTGCTCACCCACGCGTTCGGTGCGATCGCCGATCCCGACGTTCACGCCGACCCGGGGGTGCGCTGCGAACTTGTCGCCCGCCTCGCCAAGGCTTCGGGCGCGCGCGGCATGGTCGGCGGGCAGATGCTCGATCTCCTCGCCGAGCACCAGGATCTCGACATCGCCGCGATCACCCGCCTGCAGCGGATGAAGACCGGCTGCCTGATCGCGTTCTCCTGCGAGTGCGGCGCGATCCTCGGCAAGGCCGCGCCGCGGATGCGTCAGGCGCTCGCCGCCTACGCGCACGACGTCGGCCTCGCGTTCCAGATCGCCGACGACCTCCTCGACGTCGAGGGCAGCGCCGAGGTGATCGGCAAGGCCGCCGCCAAGGATGCCGAACGCGGCAAGGCGAGCTTCGTCGCGGTGCTCGGGGTCGAGCGCGCGCGCGACCAGGCGAACCTTTTGGTCGCTCAGGCGTGCGATCACCTCGCACCCTTCGAGGGGCGCGCCGCGTTGTTGGAAGAGGCCGCCCGCTACGTCATCGAGCGGTCCAAGTGACGAAACCGGAGACAAGGGTTTGACCCGAGCCGTGAACCGTTCCACGCCCGTCCTCGACGCCGTTTCCGACGTCGCGGCCCTGCGCGCCCTGCCCGAAGACCGCCTGACGGCCCTCGCCGACGACCTGCGCGCGGCGATGGTCGAGACCGTCGCCGTCACCGGTGGCCACCTCGGCGCGGGCCTCGGCGTGGTCGAGCTGACGATCGCGCTGCACTACGTCTTCAACACCCCCGAGGATCGCCTGATCTGGGACGTCGGCCACCAGGCCTACCCGCACAAGATCCTCACCGGCCGCCGCGGCCGGATGATCGGCATTCGCCGCAAGGATGGCATCTCCGGCTTCACCAAGCGCGAGGAATCGCCGTTCGACCCGTTCGGTGCGGGGCATTCCTCGACCTCGATCTCCGCCGGGCTCGGCATGGCGGTGGCGCGTGACTTCAAGAAGGAGAAGCGCGCGGTCGTCTGCGTCATCGGCGACGGCGCGATGAGCGCGGGCATGGCCTTCGAGGCGATGAACAACGCCGCTGCCGCCGAGAGCCGCCTGATCGTCATCCTCAATGACAACGACATGTCGATCGCGCCGCCGGTCGGGGCGATGAGCGCCTACCTCTCGCGGCTGCTCTCCTCGCCCTCCTACCACACCATCCGCAGCGCGATGAAGGACGTCGCCCAGTTCTTCCCCGCGCCGTTCGAGCGCGCCGCGCGCAAGGCCGAGGAATACGCGCGCGGCCTCGTCACCGGCGGCACGCTG
>QKGW01000541.1 GCA_003250275.1 Alphaproteobacteria bacterium | reverse complement strand
TCGGTGATCGCGGTGAGGAACACGCCCGACGCCACCGCCGGATCGACCTTGAGGCGGTCGAGCGCGAGCGGCACGAGGATGCCGACGAGCGCGGCGATCGTCAGGTTGATCACCATCGCGCAGCCGAGCACGATACCGATCGTCGCCTGCCCGAACCAGAAATACGAGATCGTCCCCGCGAGCGCCGCGAACACCAGGCCGTTGGTGAGGCCGACGACGAGTTCCTTGCCGATCACCCGGCGGGCGTTGCCGGGGGTGAGTTCCTTCATCGCGAGCGCGCGCACGGTGACGGTGAGGGTCTGGGTTCCGGCGTTGCCGCCCATGCCCGCGACCACCGGCATCAGCACCGCGAGCGCCACCACCTTCTCGATCGTGCCCTCGAACAAGCCGATCACCGAGGCGGCGAGCATCGCCGTGCCGAGGTTGATGAAGAGCCAGGTGAAACGCGCGCGCACCGTGCCCCACACCGCGCGGAAGATGTCCGAATCGGAGACGCCGCCGAGGCGCAGCATGTCGTCCTCGGCTTCCTCGTCGATGACGTCGACGATGTCGTCGACGGTGATCCGGCCGATCAGGCGGCCATCGTCGTCGACCACCATCGCCGACACCCAGTCGCGGTCGCGGAAGGTCATCGCGACCTCCTCGCGGTCCATCCGCGCGGGGATCGGCTCGACGTCCTCGTCGATGATCTCGCGCAGTTGCGTCTCGGGCTTGGCGCGCAGCAGGCGCGCGGTGGAGACGCGGCCGATCGGGTGATGGCGCAGATCGACGACGAACACCTCGTAGAACACCTCGGGGAGTTCGTCGGAGGTCTCCTGAAGGTACTTGAGGGTGTCGCCGACCGACCAGAAATCCGGCACCGCGATCATCTCGCGCTGCATCATGCGGCCGGCGGAGTATTCCGGATAGGCGAGCGCCTGCTCGATCACCGCACGGTCCTCGGCGGGCAGCGCCTGGATGACGCGGCGGCGCTCGTCGTCGTCGAGCTGCTCGATCACCGCGACCGCGTCGTCCGAGTCCATCGCCTCGACCACCGCGGCGATGCCCTGCACGCCGAGCACGCCGACGACCTGGTCGCGCACCTCCTCGTCGAGCGAGGGGAGAATGTCGGGGTCGATGTCCTTACCGAGCGCGAGCACCAGTTGGGCGCGGTCGTCGGGCTGCATCCGTTCGAGAATGTCGGCAGCGTCGGCGTAGTGCTGGTCGAGCAGCAGCGCGGTCGCGCGCGCCATGTCGCCGTCGGCGATCGCCTCGGAGATCAGGCGCAGCAGAACGTCGCCGAAATCCTCGTCGGGGAACGCTTCCTCGATATCGAGCTCCGCCGCGCGAGCTTCGATCTCGGCGGTCTCGGGCGGGGTCTCGGGGGAGGTCTTCGGCGGTTGCTCGGCAGACATCGTAACCTCCGGTGTCCTTATTCTGAGCGGCCAGGGCACCCTGCCAAGATAGGGCTTTTCCCCGATGGCAAAAGGGAAAACTGCTGCTCCAGGTAGCAAAAAACCCGCGGCGTGTAACCGCCAGCGGGCTTTTCTCTATCGAAGTATGGTGCGGTCGAGAAGACTCGAACTTCCACCCGTGTTACCGGACAGCGACCTCAACGCTGCGCGTCTACCAATTCCGCCACGACCGCATTCTCTTTCGGCATCCGCTCCACTATTTTCACAGCGGGGGTTGCCCTCGGAGGAGTGGTGAAATACCAAATCCCCCTGACCCTGTCCAGCGTCCTTTTTCGGTTTTTTGACTTTTTGGATTCATCGATGCTTCCGACCACCGCACCGCTCACCCAGCCCTTGGTTCCACAACCCGCAGCCCGCCTGCCGTTCCCGGTGGAATGGCTCGCCTCCCCCGCGCCCGCCCCCTATCCCGAGGCGGTGGCGCTGATGGAGGAACGCGTCGCCGCGATCCGCGCGGGCGAAGCCCCGGCGGCGGTGTGGCTGGTCGAGCATCCGCCGCTCTACACCGCCGGAACCTCCGCCGATCCGCACGATCTTTTGATGCCGGACCGCTTTCCCGTCTACGCCAGCGGGCGCGGCGGGCAATACACCTACCACGGCCCGGGGCAACGGGTGATCTACCCGATGCTCGACCTCAAGCTCTTGGGCGGCGACGTGCGCCGCTTCGTCCACACCCTCGAAGCGTGGGCGATCGCCGCGCTCGCGCGCTTCGGCGTGACCGCCGAGACCCGCGAGGACCGCGTCGGGCTGTGGGTGCGGCGCGGACCGGGGCGCGAGGACAAGATCGGCGCGATCGGCGTGCGGGTGCGGCGCTGGGTGAGCTTCCACGGCATGGCGCTCAACGTGAACCCGAACCTCTCCCACTTCGGCGGCATCGTGCCGTGCGGGATCAGCGACCACGGCGTCACCAGCCTCGCGGACCTCGGCATCGAGGCGACCCTCGCCGACCTCGACGCGGCCTTGATCGAAACCTTTCCGGAGGTGTTCGGGCCGCTCGCCTAGCGGCGCGCCGCGCGCGGCGGCACGCCGAACCAGCGCACGTGGGCGCGGGTGAAGGCGCTCTGCTCCGAATAGCCGAGGTAGAAGGCGATGTCGGCGAGCGGGATGTGCGGCTGGCGTAGGTAGAGCGCGGCGAGATCGCGGCGCACCGCGTCGACGATCTCGGAGAAGCTGAGGTTGTATTCGCTCAGGCGGCGTTGCAGGGTCCAGCGCGCCATCCCGAGCGCCTCCGCGATCGCGTCGACGTGCGGCGAACCCTCGGCCAGGCGGCTGCGCACCTCGCCCTTGACGCGGTCGAGCAGCGTCGGCGCGCCGACGCCGCCCGCGAGTTCGACGAGTTCGCGGCGCAGGCGGTCGAGCCGCGCGAAGTCGCCTCCGGGCATCCGCCGGTCGAGATCGCGGTCGCGGAACACCAGCGCGTTGGTGCGCTGGCCGAAGCACACCTCAGAGCCGAAGAGGTCGCGGTGGACGCGCCCGTCCGCCGGGGAGGGATGCTCGAAGAACACCTGCTCGGGCGCCCAGCGCTCGCCGAGCGCGTGGCGGAAGACGTTGGCGAACATCCCCATGGTCAGCTCCGCGTCCTGGCGGCGCTCGACGATGCTGCCGTCGAGGATTCGGTATTCGAGGGTGAGCAGCCCGCCCTCGGAGGCGAAGCGCGTCTCGGTGGCCTGCTGGTGGAACGGGAACAGCTCGGCCAACAGCGCGACCGCGGAGCCGAGCGTCGGCGCGGCGAGCGCGATGCCGCCGATCAGGCCGAGGCTCTCGGGGCGGAAGCGCTGGCCGAACACCAGGCCGAAGTTGTCGAAGCCGGTTTCCGCCGCCGCCTGCTCGTAGAGCGCGACGAACGCGCCGAGGTCCATCGCGGCGCGCGGGTCGTCGAGGCAGACCGGGTCCACCCCGGCGCGCTCGCACACCCGCTCGGGGTCGCCGCCGCGGGCGTCGATGAACGCAACGACCCCCGCCGCCGCGGCGGCGAGGATGTTGCGTTGCCCATGGGCTGCACAGTTCGGCAGCGCCCGCTGGTCAATCGTTGTGCGACGCGGCGCCACGTTTCCCTTCCCAATAGCCTGCGGGCCGCGGCTTTCGCCGCGGCTCCGCGCATGTTCAGCAATCGCCGTGCCGCTTACTCGGCGGGAACGTCGAACAGGGTGTCGTCGACGGATTCGGCGCGGTGCGCCGCAGTGGCGCGGAAGTACGCGTAGCCGAGCGCCATCAGCGCGACGAAGAGCATGAACACCATGCCGTTGAAGTAGACCATGGTGACGAGCGCGAGCACCGCGAGCACCAGCGCGATGCCGGGCAGCAGCGGATAGCCGGGCGCCGCGAACGGACGCGCGAGCGTCGGCTCGGTGGCGCGCAGGCGGAACAGCGCCGCCATGCTCATGATGTACATCACGATCGCGCCGAACACCGACATCGTGACGATGTTGGCGGTGAGCGGCTGGCCGCCCAAGGTGATCAGTTCGTCGGAGTAGATCGCCGCGATGCCGATCACGCCGCCGACCAGGATCGCCCAGTGCGGGGTCTTGCGCTTCGGATGCAGGGTCGCGAACACCGAAGGCAGGAAGCCCGCGCGGGAGAGCGCGAAGATCTGCCGCGAGTAGCCCATGATGATGCCGTGGAACGACGCGATCAGGCCGAACAGGCCGATCCACACCAGCATGTGGAGCCAGCCGCTGTCGGCGCCGACGACGATCTTCATCGCCTGCGGCAGCGGGTCGTTGATGTTGGAGAGGGCCGACCAGTCGCCGACGCCGCCCGCCATGATCATCGTGCCGAAGGCGAGCACCACCAGGGTGAGAATGCCGGCGATGTAGGCGCGCGGCACGGTGCGGCGCGGGTCCTTGGTTTCCTCGGCGGCCATCGCCGCACCCTCGATCGCGAGGAAGAACCAGATCGCGAACGGGATCGCGGCGAAGATGCCGGACAGCGCGGGCATTCCGAAGGCGCTCTCGCCCGCCCAGCCGTTGGCGGAGAAGTTCTCCCACGAGAAGCCCGGCGAGACCACGCCCATGAACACCAGAAGCTCGAAGATCGCGAGCAGGGTGACGAACAGCTCGAAGGTCGCCGCGATGGTCACGCCCGCGATGTTGAGGGCCATGAACAGCACGTACGCCCCCACCGCCGCAAGCTTGGGATCGAGGCCGGGGAACTGGACGTTGAGGTACGAGCCGATCGCGAGCGAGATCGCCGGCGGCGCGAACACGAATTCGATCAGCGTCGCGAACCCGGCGATGAACCCGCCGAGCGGCCCGAAGGCGCGATAGCTGTAGGCGAACGGCCCGCCCGCGTGCGGGATCGCCGTGGTGAGTTCGGTAAAGCTGAAAATGAACGTGGTGTACATCGTGGCGATGATCACGCTGGTGACGAGGAAGCCCAGCGTTCCCGCCGTGGCCCAGCCGTAGCTCCAGCCGAAATATTCGCCGGAAATCACCAGCCCGACCGCGATGCCCCAAAGGTGAAGCCCGCTCAGGGACTTTTTGAGAGTGGTTTCGTTGTTCTGCATAATCTCTTTTCTCCTGCTTCGTGACAGCCGAGCAGGTCCATTCATCCCGGAAGTGCGTTGGTTTTGGCCGCTTCGATGAGGGGCGGCGCTTCGTCCTTGAGGCCGATACCGGTCAGCCCTCTTCGTTTTGCCTCGCGGGCGAGCCAGGCGAGCTTGGCGCCCGCCTCCGCAGGGGAAAGCCCGTCCGCGTGGATGTTGGAAATGCAGTTGCGCTCGGATTCCAGGCGTCCCGGCCTGGGATCGAGGGTGAGATAGATGCCGAGCGAGTCCGACACCGAAAGACCGGGCCGTTCGCCGACCAGGATCGCCACCAGGCGCGCGCCGAGCGCGAAGGCGACGTCGTCGCCGAGCGCCACCCGCCCCTGTTCGGCGAGGATCGCCGGCGCGACGCTCCAGTTGCCCGGCAGGCGCGCCATGCACTCGGCGAAGGTCGTCGCCGCGTTCGCGTTCACCGCGGTGGCGGAAAGGCCGTCGGCGATGACGAAGGCGATGTCCCAGGGCTTGTCGAGACGCGGCAGGGCTTCGAGGCGCGCGCGGTCGGCATCGTCGAGGCGGCGGCCGAGATCGGGGCGGCGCAGGTAGGCGGCGCGGTCGGGCGCGGCGCTTTTCACCCGCACGCTCGGGTGCGGCGCGAGCGCGGCGGCGAGCGCGTCGAAATCGACGCTGCCGTGCACCGCGTCGCGGGCGCGGGCGTGCGCCATCTGGAACTCCAGGAGTGCTGCGGTCGGCAGCGCGTCGCCGGAGCGGCCCAGACCGATGCGGGCGCGGGTGGCGAGGCGGAAGCGGGCGAACGGATCGGCGGTCATCGCATCAGGCTCCCAGCAGGCGCGGCAGCGCGCCGCGGTCGGTCGGCAGCGGCGCGAGCCGCCCGGCATCGTCGAGCATTCCCATGTGCGCGAGCCACGCCTCGAACTCGGGACAGGGTTTCAAACCGAGGCGGTGGCGCAGGCCGAGGATGTCGTGGAACGACAGGCTCTGGTAGCTGAGCATGATGTCGTCCGCCCCCGGCACGCCGATGAAGAAGTTGACCCCGGCGGTGGCGAGCAGGGTGGCGAGGGTATCCATGTCGTCCTGATCGGCCTCGGCGTGGTTGGTGTAGCAGACGTCCACGCCCATCGGCACGCCGAGGAGCTTACCGCACATGTGGTCCTCAAGCCCGGCGCGGGTAATCTGCTTGGCGTCGTAGAGGTATTCGGGGCCGATGAAGCCGACCACGGTGTTGACCAGAAGCGGCTTGAACGCGCGCGCCACCGCGTAGGCGCGGACTTCGCAGGTCTGCTGGTCGACGCCGTGGTGGGCGTCGGCCGAAAGC
>QKGW01000037.1 GCA_003250275.1 Alphaproteobacteria bacterium | reverse complement strand
ACCCGCTCCAAGGGATAGGCGATTTGTCCCGGAGCCGCCACCGCGTTTTCGCACCGGGCGCGACGATGTGCGGCGGACGAACCCGCGTCGTCAAGGATTGGAGTCGAAACGATTTGGGAAAAGCCAAGGGTCCGCAAGAGCACGCCGTGTGAAACGTGCTGGCAATACAGCGGTTTTGCACATATCCTCCGGTCCAAGAAAAGCGACGCGGCAGGGAAGCGCGAACGTCGACCGCCGTCGTGAAGACAGAGGGTGCCGATGGCAAGAGATGGGTCCATACCCGCTCACGAGGGCGACGAAGTTCTGCTGCAACTCCTGGATCGCGACGGACGGATCCTCGGGGTCAACCCGGCGTGGACGTCCGCCCTCGGGATCGCCGCCGCGGACTGCATCGGCCGCCCGGCGCGCGAGTTCGTCGAACCCGCCGACGCGCCCGGGTTGGAAACCTTCCTCGCCGGTCTCGCGATGCCGGGCGCGTCGCCCTACCACCACGTCGCGCTGCGCGCCGTCGGCGGCGCGGCGATCAGCGCGGTGATCACCGGCCGCATTCTTGAGGACGGCAGCGTCGCCTGCGAAATCTGGACCCTCGAAGGCCTCGCGCGGACGATGGAGCGCGCCCGCCGCCAGGGTGCGCGCGACCGCGCCGAGGCGGCGGTGATGCGCACGATCTCCGCGGTCACCGACCTCCTCGCGCGCACCCGCAGCGTCGCCGCGTTCCTGCGCGAGCTCGGCCCGCTGCTCGAAGTGGTCTCGGGCACCGGGCGCGTGCACATCGAATCCGGCAAGACCACGACGCCGTGGATCCGCCCGCTCGCCGCCGCGCTGCGCGAACAGTTCGGCGAGGCGCGCCACACCGGCGGCACGCTGCTCTCCGCGCGGCAGCTTCTCGGGATTTCGCCGCTGCTCGCCGACGTGTTCGGCGACGGGCCGGTGATGGCGCTGTGGATCGCCGATGAAACCGTCCCCGGCGGGCGCCGCCACGTCGTCGCGGCGTTGCCGAAGGACGGCGCGATGCAGGAATCCTGGAGCGTGCACATCGGCGTGTTCGCCCAGGCGGTCGGCAACGCGGTCTCTTGCCTCGACGCCTGGGAGCAGCAGGAGGTGCGCCTGCGCGAGGCGCACGTCCAGTCGGTCACCGATCCGCTGATGAAGATCTTCAACCGCTACAAGCTCGAGGACGCGCTCGCCGCCGAGGAGCAGCGGGCGCGGCGCTATGGCACCTGGTTTTCGGTGATCATCGCCGACATCGACCACTTCAAGGCGGTCAACGACACCTACGGCCATCCGGTCGGCGACACCGTACTCGCCGAAATCGCCGCCGAACTCCGCAGCCACACCCGCACCACCGACGTTCTCGGCCGCTGGGGCGGCGAGGAGATCATGGTGATCTGCATCCACACCCGGCTCGAAGTCGCGACCGCGCTCGCGGAAATGCTGCGGCGGCGCATCACCGCGCGGCGCTTCGCCGGGATCGGCGGGCTGACGGTGAGCTTCGGCGTCGCCGCGTTCGAGGAGGGCGACAGCGCCGCCGACGTCGTCGCGCGCGCCGACCTCGCGCTCTACGACGCGAAGAACGGCGGGCGCAACCGCGTCTGCGAGCGCATCGGCGGCAAGC
>QKGW01000214.1 GCA_003250275.1 Alphaproteobacteria bacterium | reverse complement strand
GTGGCGATCAGCACGCCGAGCGTGGTGGCGACGCCCTTGCCCCCCTTCATGTTGAGCCAGACCGGGAAGTTGTGGCCGAGCACCGCGAACAGGCCGGCGGTGAGCGCGGCCTGGTAGTCCCACAGAGCGTAGGCGATCAGCGCGGCGATCGCGCCCTTGCCGGAATCGAGCAGCAAAGTCGCGAGTGCGAGGCCCTTGCGCCCGGTGCGCAGCACGTTGGTCGCGCCGATGTTGCCCGAGCCGATCTGGCGGAGATCGCCGAGGCCCGCCATCCGCGTCAGCACCAGGCCGAAGGGGATCGAGCCGAGGAGATAGCCGCCGAGGGCGGACAGGATCAGGGCGGTCATGCCGACGTCGTTCATACGAATGCCTCCGCGCCGATGTACACGCTGCGGCCGTCGACCACGGTACGCGCGACGATGCCGGTCATCTCGGTCTCGTCGAACGGCGAATTCTTGGATTTGGACAACAGGGTGTCGGCGGAAACCGTCCAGGCGCGGTGCGGATCGAAGACCACGAGGTCGGCCGGTCCGCCGACGAGGAGCCGCCCGAGCGGCAGGCCGAGGACGCGCGCCGGGTTCGCCGTCACCTTGGCGAGCGCGTCGAGCAGGCCGAGGCCGCCCTTGCGGGAGAGTTCGAGCGTGGCGGCGAGCAGGGTCTGCACGCCGACGCCGCCGAATTCCGCGTCGTGGAAGGTCTTGCGCTTGGAATCGGCGTCCTGCGGGCAGTGGTCGGAGGCGACGCAGTCGATCGTGCCGTCCTTGAGGCCCTCGATCAGCGCGGCGCGGTCGCTCTCCTTGCGGAGCGGCGGCGAGAGCTTGGCGAAGGTGCGGAACTCGCCGACCGCCGCCTCGGTGAGGAGGTAGTAGGGCGGCGCGCAGTCGCAGGTGACGGAAAGCCCCTTGGCCTTGGCGCGGCGGACGATCTCGACGCTCTCGGCGGTCGAGATGTGCGCGGCGTGGTAGCGTGCGCCGGTGGCTTCGACGAGGCGCAGGTCGCGCTCCAGCATGATCCACTCGGCGGCGGGCGGAATGCCCGAGAGGCCGAGGCGTCCGGCGGTTTCGCCCGCGTTCATGTCGCCGCCCGCGAGGGTCGGTTCCTCGGGGTGCTGCACGATCAGGAGGCCGAAGCTCGCGGCGTAGGAGAGCAGGCGGTTCATCACCGCCGCCGAGCCGACCGCGCGGGTGCCGTCGGTGAACGCGACCGCGCCCGACTCCGCGAGCAAGCCGATCTCGGCGATTTCCACGCCCTCCGTGCCCTTGGTTGCGGCGCCGTAGGGATAGACCTTCGAGAGCCCGGCGAGGCGGGCGCGGCGGGCGACGAACTCGACCACCGCGTCGTTGTCGATCACCGGGTCGGTGTTGGGCAGGCAGGCCATCGCGGTGACGCCGCCCGCGACCGCGGCGCGCCCGGCGGAGGCGATGGTTTCCTTGTGCTCGGCGCCGGGCTCGCAAAGATGCACGCGCATGTCGACGAGGCCGGGCGCGAGGCAGAGGCCGCGGCAATCGACGATCTCGGCGTCGGCGGGCAGCGCGCCCTCGACGACCTCGGGGCCGAACGCGGCGATGCGTTCGCCCTCGGCGAGCACGCCGCCGAGGTCGTCGAGACCGGAGGCGGGGTCGAGAAGGCGGGCGTTGACGAAGGCGGTCTTGCCGGAAACGGGCTTCATGCTTCGGTCCCCCAGGGCTGACCCAGTTCGCGCGCGAGGTTGCGGGTGACGGTTTCGAGCACCGCCATGCGCACCGCCACGCCCATCTCCACCTGCTCGCGGATGAGGCTGCGCTCGACGTCGTCGGCAATGTCGGAGTCGATTTCGACGCCGCGGTTCATCGGGCCGGGGTGCATCACCAGCGCGTCGGGCTTGGCGGCGGCAAGCTTCTCGCGGTCGAGGCCGAAGAAGCGGAAGTATTCGCGCGTCGAGGGGATGTAGCCGCTCGACATCCGTTCGTTCTGGATCCGCAGCATCATCACGATGTCGCAGTCGGCGATGCCCTTGCGGAGGTCGTGAAAGACCTCGACGCCCATGCTCTCGGCGCCCGGAATGCAGAGCGTCCGCGGCGCGACGAGGCGGACCTCGGCGCCCATGGTGGTGAGCAGGTGAATGTTCGAGCGCGCGACGCGGCTGTGCAGCACGTCGCCGCAGATCGCCACCCGCAGGCCCGCGAGGCGGCCCTTGCGGCGGCGGATGGTGAGCGCGTCGAGAAGGCCCTGGGTCGGGTGCTCGTGCTTGCCGTCGCCGGCGTTGACCACCGCGCAGTTGACCTTCTGCGAGAGCAGGCTGACCGCGCCCGAGTCCTGGTGGCGGACGACCAGCACGTCGGGGTGCATCGCGTTCAAGGTCGCCGCGGTGTCGATCAGGGTTTCGCCCTTCGCCACCGAGCTTGCGCCGGTCTGCATGTTGACGACGTCCGCGCCGAGGCGCTTCGCCGCCAGCTCGAAGCTGGTGCGGGTGCGCGTCGAGTTCTCGTAGAAGAGGTTGACGACGGTGCGCCCGGTGAGGACCGAAAGCTTCTTGTCCGCCGAGCGGTTGACCGCGGCGTAGCGGTCGGCGCGGTCGAGCAGGGCGGTGATTTCCGGGGCGGTCAGCGACCGCGTGCCCAGGAGGTGGCGTTGTGCGAAGTCAGGGGTCATGGCGTGCCCGGAGTGCGGAGGGCGCGCGCGAAACGGCGCGCGGGATATCTGCCTCTTTATGGCGGATTCCCGTGCGCCTCGCCACGTTTTTTGGTCAGGCGGCGGGCGCGAGGGCGCGCAGTTCGACCGGCACGCGGGAAGCGGCGCGGCGGATCAGCTTGGGCGCGTCGGGGCCGTTCCATTCCGGCAGGCGCGCGTCCTCGCCGAGCATCCGCCGCCAGGTCTTGGCCCCCGGGCAGCCGTGGAACAGGCCGAGCGCGTGGCGGGTGAGGCGGGCGAGCGGCGTGCCCGTGGCGACCACTTGCGCCGCAAGCTCCGCGAGGCCTTCGACCACTTCCTGGCGCGACGGGCCGGGGCCGGCCTCGCCGAACACGCGCGCGTCCGCCCCGGCGAGGATGTAGGGGGTCTCGTAGGCGGCGCGGCCGATCATCGCGCCGTCGACCGGGCCGATCTGGGCGATCGCGTCGTCGAGGGTGAGCAGCCCGCCGTTGAGGACGATTTCGAGGTGCGGGAAATCGGCCTTGAGCCGGTGCACGGTGTCGTAGCGCAGCGGCGGCACCGAGCGGTTTTCCTTGGGCGAGAGGCCGGAGAGCCAGGCCTTGCGCGCGTGCACGACGAAGGAGCGGCAGCCCGCCTCGGCGACCTTGCCGACGAAGCGCACGAGGTCGGCGTAGCTGTCGGTTTCGTCGACGCCGATGCGGTGCTTGACCGTCACCGGCAGGTTCGAAGCCGCCGCCATCGCCGCGACGCAATCGGCGACGAGGTCGGGTTCGGTCATCAGGCACGCGCCGAAGCGCCCGGCGGACACGCGGTCCGAGGGGCAGCCGACGTTGAGATTGATTTCCGCAAAGCCGCGGTCGGCGGCGATCCGCACCGCCTTGGCGAGCAGCGCGGGCTCGCCGCCGCCGAGCTGGAGCGCGAGCGGCGCCTCGATTTCCTCGTGGCCGAGCAGGCTGTCGACGTTGCCGTGCAGCAGCGCCTGGGCGGTGACCATCTCGGTGTAGAGCAGGGTCCGCTTGGTGATCAGGCGCAGGAAACGGCGGTCCAGGCTGTCGGTCCAGTCCATCATCGGGGCGACGGACAGGCGGCGGTCGGGTTCGGTCATCGGCGGGTTCTGTGGCTTTGCTTCGGTTTCGGTTGGGGCGCTGGCATAGCAGATCATCCGCCAGATGTAATCAGTCCCGCGCCGGATTTCACCGGAACGCCTGCGCGGCGATGGGCGTTGTCTCCGCGGACGCCCGAGGTCACCTCACCCGAAGGAGTGCCGCATGGGATTGTTTTCCCAAGATATCAAGACGATGGACGATCTGTTCATCCATCAGTTGAAGGACATCTATTACGCCGAGAAGCGGATTCTCAATGCGCTTCAGGAGATGAAGGAGAAGGCCGCGTCGGACGACCTGCGCCAAGCGTTCGAACGCAATCTGATGGAAACGCGGATGCACGTGCGGCGCGTCGAGCAGGTGTTCCGCCAGCACGACCTCGAACCCGACATGGTCAAATGCCCGGCGATCGACGGCATCGTCGACGAGGTCGAGGACGTCGCCGACGAGATCACCGACAAGCGCGTTCTCGACGCCGCGCTGATCGCCGCCGCGCAGGCGGTGGAGCACTACGAGATTTCGCGCTACGGTACTCTGGTGGCGTGGGCGCGAACCCTCGGCTGGGACGATCAGGCGGGCATCCTTCAACAGACGCTCGACGAGGAAAAGGCCGCGGACGCCGCGCTCACCGGGCTCGCGGAGGCGTACATCAACGCCATCGCGCGCTGATCGGAAGGCTTCCCGCCGGCGGTTGCACGGGAGCTTTCCCGGAGGAAGCGGAGGAGCGATGCCGACCGATTTTCTGACCCCCGACGAATGGGACGGACTCCTGCGCCTGCTTGCCGCCACCGGCATGGGCATGGTGGTGGGGCTCAACCGCGATCTCCAGGGCAAACCCACCGGCACCCGCACCCTCGGGCTGGTTAGCCTCGGCGCGGCGCTGGTGGCGCTGGTGACGACGCGCGTGCCGGGAATCCAGGCGGACCCCAACGCGATGAGCCGGGTGATCCAGGGGATCACCCAGGGCGTTCTCACCGGCGTCGGCTTCATCGGCGCGGGCGTGGTGATCCGCGACCGCCAGCACCTCTCGGTGCACGGCCTCACCACCGCGGCGGCGGTGTGGGTGACCGCAGCGCTCGGGATCGCGTGCGCGCTGGCGTCGTGGCTGTTCGTGCTCGCCGGCGGCACCATCGCGCTGGTGCTGCTGCTGCTCGCGAAGCCGCTCGATCACCTGCTCGACAAGCGCTTCCACCGCGGCCACGCCTACCAGACCTACGACGACGTCGCGCCGCTCGACGGCCCGCAGTGACGCGTCAGAGCGCGTCGACGCGGCAATCGAGGCTGAGTTCGCCCGCGGTGTTGGCCACGGTGTTGAGGCAGGACTCGGCGCATTCGGGGGGAATGTGGGCGGAGATGCGCACCGCGTAGGAGGCGTGCGCGCCGTGGCCGCTGCGGCTGCTGTTGAGGCGCACGATGTTGGCGCCGTACTGCTGGAACACTTCGGCGAGGCGCGCCACCAGGCCGGGGCGGTCGCCGCCCGAAACCTCGATACGGTGGGTGATGCGGCCGCTTTCGGCCTTCACGTCGCCGTAGCCGAACGCGCGCACGCTCACCTCGCCCTCGCCGGTTTCCGGCAGTTCGCGCAGCGCCAGTTCCACCTCCATCGCGGCGACGCCGTCGGGCATGTCGCACACCGCGGTGAATTCGGCGCCCGCGCCGAGCACCGCGAAGGCGGCGTCGCCCAGGTTTGCGCCGAGGTCGAACAGCCGTTCGGTGACGGCGGCGATCAGGCCGGGGCGGTCGGGGCAGACCACGGACACCAGGAAAAGCTGACTCATCGGGGCGAACTCCATCGGCGGAAGGGGAGTCCGAGAGTCGCCTGTTCGTTGCGGAAAATCAACCGCTCAGAGGGACGCGTGGCCGAGATGCGGGCAGTCCGCGATCCACCGCGAAAGCTCGGCGGGCGGCGCGAGGCTTTCGAGGCGGCCGAGGTCGCCGCCCACGGATTCGAGGTCGGCGGCGCTCTTGCCGTGGCGGTCGAGGGTGATTGCGACCCGCGCGATGTGGACGAAATCGGCGGTGGTCGGGAGGTTGGGCAGGTCGCCGAGGCGCGAGGGTCGCGGCCAGCCGATCACGCCTTCGACGACGCTGTCGGGGAAGCCCCAGAGATGCAGGAGGTAGCCGCCCGCGAGCGCGTGGTTGAAGCCGAAGAGCTTTTCCTCGGCGTCGGTGAGGCTGAGTTGGCCGGCGGTGGCGGCGGCGCGCGCGGCGCGGTGGCGGCGCGGGTCGTTCATCGCGAGGAGGAGTTGGCCGATGCCGTGCAGCATTCCGGCGAGCGAGGCTTCGTTGACCTGCTCGGTCGGCGCGCGCATCGACATCGCAACATGGCGCGCGACGGTGCCGCACTGGATGCCCTCGATCCACAGCGCCTCGATCGGCAGACCGCCGAGGTCGGTCCCGGCGAGCGAGGCGACCATGCCGTGGGTGAGCGCGAGCGCGCGCACGGTCTCGATGCCGAGGAGGCGGGTGGCGTGGTTGACGTCGGCGATCGTCATCGGCAGGGCGAAGATCGGCGAATTCGCGATCTGCAGCAGGCGCGCGGAGAAC
>QKGW01000191.1 GCA_003250275.1 Alphaproteobacteria bacterium | reverse complement strand
GCGGCCTTCTCGTCGATCGCGCCCGCCTGGGCGGCGAACTTGATCATCGCATATTCGCCGCTGACCTGATAGGCGGCGAGCGGCAGGTGGGTCTGGCGGCGCAGTCCGGCGAGCACGTCGAGGTAGGCGAGCGCGGGCTTGACCATCAGGATGTCGGCGCCCTCGATCTCGTCGAGGACCGATTCGCGCAGCGCCTCGCGGCCGTTCATCGGGTCCATCTGGTAGGTCTTGCGGTCGCCCTTGAGCTCGGTGCCCGCGGCGGCGCGGAACGGCCCGTAGAGGCTGGAGGCGAACTTCGACGAATACGCCATGATCGGCGCCTCGCCGTAGCCCGCTTCGTCGAGCGCGGCGCGCATCGCGGCGATCTGGCCGTCCATCATCGCCGAGGGAGCAACCATGTCGGCGCCCGCCTCCACCGCCACCACCGCCTGGCGGCCGAGGTTGGCGATCGTCGCGTCGTTGTCGACGTAGCCGTCCTTCACCACGCCGCAGTGGCCGTGGTCGGTGTATTCGCAGAAGCAGTTGTCGGTGATCACCACCATCTCCGGCGCGGCGGCCTTGGCGAGGCGCACGCTGCGCGCCATCAGGCCGTCGGGCGACCAGGTGTCGCTGCCGGTGCCGTCCTTGTGGTGGGAGACGCCGAACAGCAGGATCGCCTTGACGCCGTCGGCGGCGACCTTGGCGACTTCCTCGGCGAAGCGGCATTCGGGGATGCGCTCGACGCCGGGCATCGACGGGATCGGCTGCGGCGCGTCGATCTCTTCCTCGACGAACATCGGATAGATCAGGTCGTCGGCGGTGACGTGGGTCTCGCGCAGGAGGCTGCGCAGCGCCTCGGTGCGGCGCAGCCGCCGCGGCCGGGCAATCGGAAACGCGTGGGTCATGGTCTGGCTCCCTGGGGCATCAGCGGCAAGTTAGGCGGACGGCGCGGTGAAGTCCATAACCAGGATTTCCTGATCGTAGTGGCGGCCGTCGACCTTGAGGTTCTTGTGCTCGACGCCGCTGAAGCCGAAACCGAGGCGGACGTAGAAGCGCCGCGCCCGCGCGTTGCCGACGGTGACGTGGCCGGTGAGGACGTCGACGTGTTCGCGCGCATGGTCGATGACGCGGCGGATCAGGCGCTCGGCGGTGTCGCCGCCGCGCTCCTCGGGCGCGACGTAGACGCCCCAAAGAGTGGCGCGATGCTTCATCGTGCCCGAGGCGGGGCGGAAGAACCCGGCGATCGCGACGAGCGCATCGCCGCGGAACGCGCCGAACACCGCGTCGGCCTCCTGGCTGCCGCGGATGCGGCTTTCGAAGAGCGCCACGCCGGCGGCTTCCTCCTCGGCGGCGGGCGAGCCGAAGTACGAGGGATTTTCGAGGATTCCGGCGACGCGCAGGGCAAGAAAGGCGGGAGCGTCCGCCTCCACGAGTTGGCGGATCGCAAGCGGCGCGACGGTGGTCATGGATGATGCCTTCCAGGGATCGGGGGGAGAAGAGCGGCAAGCGTAGTCCTCGCCCCCGAGGCTTGCAAGCGGCTGGAACAATGCCAAGGTGAAGACGGTTCCGGCAACGCAGGAGACCGATGGTGGCCGAACGCTCCGCCTCGGCGTTCGCGCCGTTCCGTCGCCGCGCCTTCA
>QKGW01000463.1 GCA_003250275.1 Alphaproteobacteria bacterium | reverse complement strand
GCGCGTCGACGTCGACTCCGAGGTCCCAATACTCGTGCTGGAGCACGATGGTGATCTCCTCGGGGTGCGCCGCCTTGAGGTGCGGCGGGATCGACACGCCCTCCGCATCGGTGCGGAAGGTGACGTAGAAGTGATGGTCGCCGGGGAGGCCGTGCTCGGCGGCGCGGGTCAGGGCCTCGCGCACAACGCCGCGCAGGGCCTGCTCGACCAGGGCATCGTAATCGAAGTACGGGTGGTTCTCCACTGGGCGCCTCTCGTGTTTTGGCGGCCCATATTAGGCAGCTTCGGTGAACGGAGAAAGCCCCTAACGAAAGTCGAGGGGCAGAAACTTGCAGGGAAAAGAAGTGGGGCGTTCTGTTGCTAGGTGCCCCATCCCCCACCTGATACCGCTCAAGGCATCAGGAATTGAAGTTCGGTTTGGAGACCGCTTACGCGGCAGCCAGAACCGGAGCGCGATTATCGTTCGCAGCTACTAAAGTGGCCCGATATCGGCGGTACCATGCCGAGCACAGCCATGATCTTTACCACGCGCGTCGATCCTGTTTCGCCCCCATGGCCCCGGGCTTGCCGGGATATGGTGGAGGCGCCGGGCACTGCCCCCGGGTCCGCAACGATTATTCCATCATGGGTTTAGCACCGTAGTCCGGTTGCCCGGACGCCCTAGATATAAGGGCAACCGCGGCGGAGCGAAAGTGCAAACAAGAGGGTGGAGCGGCAGGGCGGGATGCGGCTATGCTCTCAGCCCGATCGTGTACCTCCGAGGATATCCCCGATGCCGCTTTCCACCGACCAGGCCGCCGAGATCGACGCGCTGCGCGCCGAAGCCCGCGAAACCCTGCGCCCCACCGTTCCCGCGCTCGAAGCGCTGCTCTACAAGGCGCTGCCGGTGCTCGACCACGGTTTCGTGCGGGTGATCGACTACATGGGCGACGACGGCGCGATCGTGCAGGCGGCGCGCGTCTCCTACGGGCGCGGCACCAAGAAGGTCTCCGAGGACCGCGGCCTGATCCGCTATCTGATGCGCCACCGCCACTCGACGCCGTTCGAGATGTGCGAGATCAAGTTCCACGTCAAACTGCCGATCTTCGTCGCGCGCCAGTGGATTCGCCACCGCACCGCCAACGTCAACGAGATCTCCGCGCGCTACTCGATTCTCGACAAGGAATACTACATCCCCGCGCCCGCCCAGCTCGCGGCGCAGAGCGCGGTGAACCGCCAGGGCCGCGGCGATCTGATCGAGGGCGAACAGGCGCGCGCGGTGCTCGACCTCCTGCGCGCCGACGCCGAGCGCAACTACGCCGATTACGAGTACCTGCTCAACGTCGATGCCGAGGGCAACCCTGCGGACGCGGGGCGCGACGGCCTCGCCCGCGAACTCGCGCGGATGAACCTCACGCTCAACACCTATACCCAGTGGTACTGGAAGATCGACCTCCACAACCTCATGCACTTCCTCTCGCTGCGCGCCGATCCGCACGCGCAGTACGAGATCCGCGTCTATGCTGAGGAGATGCTGAAGGTTCTGGAGGCCTGGGTGCCCGCCACCTTCGAGGCGTTCTGCGACTACCGCATGGGCGGCGCGAGCTTCTCGGCGAAGGACCTCGAGGTGATCAAGTCGTTGATCGCGGGCGGCAGCCCGACGGTCGAATCGAGCGGCCTCTCGAAGCGCGAGTGGACCGAACTGATGGCCAAGCTCGGCCGGGAGTGAGGGGAGAGCGGGCGATGGGCCAGCCTTACGCGATCGTCGACGCGTTCACCGAGGAGCCGTTCAAGGGCAACCCGGCGGCGGTGCTGCGCTGCGACGCCTTCCCGCCCGACGCGACGATGCGGGCGCTCGCCGCCGAGTTCAATCTCTCCGAAACCGCGTTCGTGGTGGCGGACGGCGAGGACTGGCGGCTGCGCTGGTTCACCCCGACGGTCGAGGTGCCGCTCTGCGGCCATGCGACTCTCGCCACCGCGTTCGAACTGCGCCGCTGCGGCTTCCCCGCGCCGTACCGCTTTCACACCCTCTCGGGTGTGCTGACGGTGAGCGAGGGCGAGGGCGGGCGGCTGGTGATGGATTTCCCCGCCTGGCGGCCCGAACCCGCCGCCGCGCCCGAAGGGCTCGCTGCGGCGCTCGGCGGCGAACCCGTCGAGGTGTTCAAGGCGCGCGACTGGGTGTGCGTGTTCCGCACCCCCGCCGAGGTCGAGGCGCTCGCGCCCGACCACGCGAAGATCGCCGCGCTGCCGGGCGAACGGGTGATCGCCACCGCCGTTCACGACGACACCTGCGTCGTCGTCACCGCGCCGGGCGGCGAGGGGGTGGACGTCACCTCGCGTTATTTCGCCGCCAAGGTCGGCATCCCCGAGGACCCGGTGACCGGCGCGGCACACACCCAGCTCGCGCCGTTCTGGTCGGCGCGCCTCGGCAAGCCCCGGCTGGTGTGCCGCCAGGCGAGCGCGCGCGGCGGCATTCTGTGGACGGAAATTGCGGGCGACCGGGTGAAGATCGCGGGATACGCGGTGCTGGTCGCCGAAGGCGAGATCGGAGTTTCGATATGACGGAGGCCGGGATGTGGCGGTTGGCGGTTGCGGTGTGTGTTCCCTTGGCGTTGGCCGCGTGCGGCGACGGTTCCGGCGACGTCTGCAAGGCGGTGGACGCGAACCGCTCGGCGTGGCTCGCGGCCGAACGCCTGCCCGACGCGCAACGCCGCGAAGCCCTCGCCCGCGTCGCCGCCGAGGGCAAGATGCGCCTCGCCAAGGCGGTCGGCGAGGGGCGCATCGAGGGCTGGAAGCTGCACGTCATCGACGTCGCCACCGGCCTGCCCAAGCTCGGCGTGGTGAAGCTGGCGCTGCCCTGCGCCGCGACCCTGATCGCGCCCGAGATCAGCGCCCAGCCGGGCGCGTTCCTGCCGGTGCCGACCTTCGCGCCGGGCGACGCCGCGAAGATCGAGGCGACGTTCGCGAAGTCGCTCGACGGCAGCCTGCCGTATCTCGAGGTTTCGGTCACCGACAAGGGTCTGATGACCGATCCCGAGTTCGTCGTCAGCCTCAAGAAGATCGAGAAGTAGCCTGACGGCTGCGCACCGACGGGAATGCCCGGCTCAAAGCCGGGCATCGCGTCCGATGGCCGGGTTTGCTCCGGCCATCCACGGGTTTTCGCCCTATTCCGAGCCGTAGAGAACCGCTTCGGCGATCGCGACGTAGGCCTTCGCCTGCGGGCTGTCGGGCTGCGCGGCGACGATCGGCGTGCCCGCGTCGGAGGCCTCGCGGATCGCCAGGGTGAGCGGAATCGCGCCGAGGAACGGCGCTTCCATCTCCCGCGCCGCCTTCTCCGCGCCGCCATGGGCGAAGATGTGCTCCTGGTGGCCGCAGTTCGGGCACTCGTAGTAGCTCATGTTCTCGACGATGCCGAACACCGGCACGTCGACCTTGCGGAACATCGCGATCGCGCGGCGCGCGTCGATCAGCGCGAGGTCCTGCGGCGTCGACACCACCACCGCGCCCGAGAGCGGGGCCTTTTGCGCCATCGTCAGCTGGGCGTCGCCGGTGCCCGGCGGCAGGTCGACGAGGAGCACGTCGAGCTTGCCCCAGGCGACGTCGCGGAAGAGCTGTTCGATCGCGCCCGCGACCATCGGGCCGCGCCAGATCACCGGCGCGTCGGGCGGCAGCAGAAAGCCGATCGAGATCAGCTTCACGCCGTGCGCCATCACCGGCACCATCTTGCCGTCGGCGGCGGCGGGCTTCGCGCCTTCGCAGCCGAACAGGGTGGGGATCGAGGGGCCGTAGATGTCGGCGTCGAGCACGCCGACCGCGAGGCCCTTCGCCGCCATCGCCATCGCGAGGTTGGCGGTGGTGGTGGACTTGCCGACGCCGCCCTTGCCCGACGCCACCGCGACGACGAGGCCGACCTCGGGGAGTTCGATCTTGCCGCCGGTCGGGTGCTGGCCGATGCGCGGCGCCTGCGGCGGCGGCTCGGCCTCGCGCTCGGCGGTGAGGATCACCTGCGCGCTCGCGACGCCCGGCACCGCGGCGATCGCCGTCTCGATCGCTTCCCGCGCGGGTTCGAGGCTTTCCGCCTGTTCCGGCTTGGCGGAGAGCGCGAGCAACACGCGGCCTTCGGCGACGTCGAGCCCGGCGATCTGGTCGGCGGGGTCCCAGGAGCCGGTCTTGAGCTCGGGGGCAATGGCGAGAAGTGCGCGCAGCACCGCCTCGGTCAGAGCCTCGTTGGAGCCGGAGGGCGTTGACACGCGTGGGGAATGTCCCGATATGCGGGGAAGAAAGTTGCGCCAGTTCACGGTGGTGATGTCTCGATCAAGCGGGTGACAGGGTTCGGTCCTTCGATATAAGGTCTCTTGGACGGGCCCGGCAAACCCGTAATCCAAAATAAATTCAATCCAGAGGGGACAAACGACGATGCCCTGGAATACCGGCAGCGGGAACGGAGGTGGGCCTTGGGGCGGGGGCAATCCGCCCGGCGGAACGCCTCCCAACAGCCCGTGGGGGAACGGACCGCGCAAAGGCGGCGGCAGGCCCGGACAACAGCCCCCGGATCTTGAGGATCTTCTGCGCAAGGGGCAGGATCGGATGAAGGGATGGTTCCCGCGCGGCCCGCAGGGGCCGAAGGCGATCATCCTCGGCCTCGCGGTGCTGGTCGCCGCCTGGGCGAGTTCCGGCTTCTACAAGGTTCAGCCCGACGAACAGGGTGTCGAACTGCTGTTCGGCAAGTTCGTCAAATCCACCGAGCCCGGCCTGCACTACTGGTTCCCGGCGCCGGTCGGCGACGTCACCACGGTTTCGGTGACCAACATCCGCCAGATCAACATCGGCGCGCAGGCGCTCGACGACACCCAGCGCCGTTACGGCCAGGCGCAGCAGCGCCCGACCGACGAGCGCCAGGTGCTCACCGCCGACCAGAACGTCGTCGATGCCGATTATTCGGTGTTCTGGCGCGTCGCCAAGGCCGAGGACTTCCTCTTCAACATCCGCGATCCCGAGGCGACGATCCGCCGCGCCGCCGAGAGCGCGATGCGCGAGGTCGCCGGCCGTTCGAGCCTCGACCAGCTGATGACCGACCGCAAGGAGGCGCTGCAGGCCGAGATGCAGAACCAGCTGCAGGCGCTGCTCGACTACTACGGCGCGGGTGTCGCGGTCACCGGCGTCAAGCTCCTCGCCGTCGACCCGCCGAAGCAGGTGATCGAGGCGTTCCACGACGTCAACAACGCGCGTCAGGACCTCGACCGTCAGCGCAACGAGGCGAACGCCTACCGCAACGACATCATCCCGCGCGCCAAGGGCGAGGCGGAAAAGACGATCCAGGACGCGCTCGCCTACAAGGAGCAGCAGGTCAAGGACGCCGAGGGTGAGGCGGACCGCTTCAACTCGGTCTACGACAGCTACAAGGCCGCGGGCAACGTCACCCGCGAGCGCCTCTACCTCGAAATGATGCAGGAGGTTCTCGGCAGCGCCAACAAGGTGCTGATCGATCCGAACCAGGGCGGTTCGGGCGTGGTCCCCTACCTGCCGCTGCCCGAGATCCAGAAGCGCAGCAAGGCCAACACCAACAGCCCGAGCAACGTGGCGAACCGGGGGGCGAAGTAAATGAACCGTCGATACGCTTTCTTCGCCCTCGGCGCGGTGCTCGCGCTGTTCGTCGCCGCCAACAGCATGTTCGTGGTGCATCAGACCAAGCAGGCGCTGGTGATGCAGTTCGGCGACCCGCGCGCGGTCTACCAGCAGCCCGGTCTCTACTTCAAGCTGCCCTTCATTCAGGACGTGGCCTTCTACGAGAAGCGCATTCTCGACCTCGATCCCGAGGCCGAGGAAATGAACCTGCGCGACCAGCGCCGCATCATCGTGGACCTCTACGCCCGTTACAAGATCACCGATCCGTTGCAGTTCCGTAAGGCCGCGGGCAACGAAACGGTGCTGCGTCAGCGTCTTGGGCGCGAGCTCAACAACGCCGTGCGCGTCGAAGTCGCCAAGGTGCTCCTGACCGACATCCTGTCGGAGAAGCGTGCCGAGGTGATGGAGAACATCAATAAGGCGGTGCGCGAACGCGAACGGGAGTTCGGCATCGAGGTGATCGACGTGCGCATCGGGCGCACCGAGTTGCCCCGTGATACCGCCGAGGCCTTGTTTAACCGTATGCGTTCCGACCGCTTCGCCGAGGCCGCCCGCTACCGCGCCGATGGCGCGGAGATGAAGGCCAAGATTCAGGCCGAAGCGGACCGCGAACGGACCGTGATCCTCGCCGAGGCTCGTCGCCAGGCGCAGGTGCTGCGTGGTGAGGGAGACGCCACGCGGAACGAAATTCTCGGC
>QKGW01000398.1 GCA_003250275.1 Alphaproteobacteria bacterium | reverse complement strand
AAACGGATCGTGCCGTCGTCCTCCACCGTGAGGCCCGAGCCCACGTCCTCCTGCACGATGTCGACGAGCGCGAGCACGCGGTTGCGCCGCGCCTTGTCGGAGGCGTCGGGGAGGTGGGCGATGGTGCCCTCGACCTTGAGCCGCGCCGCCTTGCCGATTTCGAGAAAGCGGACGCAGAACTCGGTGCCGAGATAGTTGAACGAGAAGTGCACGGGGCCGCGATAGGTCATCGGCGGCTCGGGCGGCAGGATCACCACCTCGCCGTCTTCGACGCCCACCGATTGCAGACGCAACGGCAGGACCTGTTCCCCGATCTTGACCAGACGTGTCACTGCCATGCTCCCCAAGCGACGCCCGGGCACTCTACCATGCGGGCGCAGGAGCGCCAAGGCGACGGTTGCCCCTTCCCCCGGCGGGGGGTTCCGGCTTACTGTGTCGCCGTCGAAATACACAGGATTGAGGAATGGACCCGGTCGATCTTTCGTGGCGGCGCTATGTGATGCCGCCGATTCACCCCGAGGGGCACAAGTTCGTCGCGATCTTCGCGGTGATCGCGCTGCTGCTCGGCCTGCTCTGGCTGCCGCTCGGCTGCCTCGGTCTGCTGCTCACCGTGTGGTGCTTCTATTTCTTCCGCAACCCCGAGCGGGTGACGCCGGTGGGCGACCACTGGGTGATCTCCCCCGCCGACGGCGTGGTGCAGTCGGTGGTCGAGGTGACGCCGCCCGCCGAGCTCGAACTCGGCGAGGGCACGCGCACCCGCGTTTCGGTGTTCATGAGCGTGTTCGACGTTCACGTGAACCGCGCCCCGACCGCGGGCACGATCGGCGTGATCTCCTACGCCAAGGGCAAGTTCGTCAACGCCACCCTCGATAAGGCGAGCGTCGACAACGAGCGCAACAGCCTGCGCATCGACCTGCCCGAGCGCGACGGCCTCGCCGGCGGCACCCTCGGCGTGGTGCAGATCGCCGGCCTGGTGGCGCGCCGCATCGTCTGCTTCGCCAAGGTCGGCGACGCGGTGCAGGCGGGCGCGCGCTTCGGCCTGATCCGCTTCGGCAGCCGTCTCGACGTCTACCTGCCGCCCGGCGTCGCGCCGATGGTGGTGGTCGGGCAGAAGGCGATCGCGGGCGAGACCGTGATCGCCGACCTTCGCCTCTCCGCCGAGACCGCGCCGCGCGAAGGGGAGATGCGCTGATGCCGATCATGCCCGAGCGCCGCCGCCGCATCCGCAGCCTGCCGTTCAACGTCATCATCCCCAACATGCTGACGCTGTTCGCCCTCTCGGCTGGCATCACCGCGATCCGCTTCGGCATCGAGGGGCGGTGGGAGCATTCGGTGATCGCGCTCCTGATCGCCGCGATTCTCGACGGCCTCGACGGGCGCATCGCGCGCCTGCTGCGCGGCACCTCGAAGTTCGGCGCGGAACTCGATTCGCTCTCCGACATCATCTGCTTCGGCGTCGCCCCGGCGTTGATCCTGCACCAGTTCGCAATGCACGGCTCGGCGGGCATCGGCTGGGCGATCTGCCTGCTCTACGCGGTGTGCTGCGCGCTTCGTCTCGCGCGCTTCAACACCATGATCGGCGACCCCGACCAGCCCGCCTGGGCCTACAACTACTTCACCGG
>QKGW01000545.1 GCA_003250275.1 Alphaproteobacteria bacterium | reverse complement strand
CATCAGCAGCAGCGGCACCGCGAGGAAGCCGCCGAGCACGAACAGTCCGACCACCGCCGCGGCGGTCCACGGTTGCGCCGCCACCTCGTCGAGGGCGGTGAGCACCTGGCTCGGTTCGGCGAGGGCGGCGGTCTGCCACAGCACCGCGAAGGCGAGGAAGGCGAGCACCACGCTCGCAACCTTGCCGAAGGTGACGAGCGGTCGGAACGGCCGCTCGATCGCGTCCGGCCCCTCGTCGACGAGCGCCTCGGGCGGGTCGGCGAGCGCGTCGAACGGCGAGAGTTCGTGTTCGAGGCGGGCGTCCTCGTCGCTCACCCGCGCGAGACGGCGCGGCGACGCCGGGTCGGCGAGCGCGTCGAGGGCGCGGAACAGCGTCGGCTCGCGTTCGAGCGCCGCGAGCGCCGCCCCGGTTCCGACGCCGAGGTGCTCGCCGATCAGGCGCGCCTGGGCGCGGCGGATCGCGGCGCGGTGTGCCTTGGTTTCCGCCGCGAGCACGAGGTCGCATTCGGTGTCGAGCCCCATCGAGCGGTTGCAGATGTTCGAGGAGCCGACGCGCAGGTAGGCGTCGTCGACGATCATCAGCTTGGCGTGCACCATCACCTGCGCGGTCTTGCCGCCAGCCTCGGATTCCGGCGCGAGCAGGCGCACGCAATCGGCGCAGTCCGCCTCCGCGAGGCGGTCCATGAACTTCGCGCGCCCGCCCGCCATCGTCGCGCGCAGCAGCCAGCCGTCGTAGACCGCGGGCGTCACCAGCACCGCCTGAAGCTCCGGGCGGACGCGCAGGTTCGCCGCCAACCGTTCGGCGAAGCCGGGGGCGGTGAGGTACTGGTTCTCGACGTAGAGGGAATGCCGCGCGGCATCGAGCATGTCGGCGTAGAGCGCCTCGACCTCGCCGATGTGGCGCTCGCGGCCGAAGCGCGGGCGGGTGCGCGCGATGCCGACCGGGATGTCGCGGAATTCGGGTTCGAGCCCGGCGGGCCACGGGTCGGGCCCGTCCGCCGCTTCGAGGCGCGGCATGTGCTCGCAGGCGGAACGGTTCCAGCGCTGCCGCACCAGTTCGGCGAGGTCGCGCGCGGCCTCGCCGTCGACCGCGAGATGGGCGTCGTGGAACGGCGGGTAGCTCTCGCCCGAGGGATCGACGCGGCGCGGATCGTCGGGCAGGTGCTCGGGGGTGTCCCAGCGCCGCCGGGTGAGGTCGATGCCACCGCAGAACGCCACCCGTCCGTCGACCACCACGATCTTCTGGTGGTGGCACGCGCCAATCGGCAGCACGTCGTCGAGGCAGATCTCGATCGGCTTGGGCGCGTTCCACAGGCAGGCATAGTTCGGCACGAGGTCGCGCTGCAGCACCGAGAACAGCGCATGATCCCACAGCAGCAGCCGCACCTTCAGCTCCGGGCGGCGGCGCACCAACTCCGCGAGAAACGGGCCGAGATCGGCGGGCAGGCCGTCGTCCGGGCCGTCGGCACCGTGGAAACGGGTTTCGCCGTCGAGATCCCATCCGACGATGTGGATGCTCTGCCGCGCCTCGCGCATCGCCGCCCGCGCCGCGGCGAAATAGGGCGCGGCGTCGATCAGCATCGCGGCGCGGGCGGCGCGCGAAACCCGCCAGACGTTGCGTCCGGGTT
>QKGW01000308.1 GCA_003250275.1 Alphaproteobacteria bacterium | reverse complement strand
TCGGTGATCGCGCCGCGCTTCGTCGCCGACGACCCGCGCGAGCTGATCGCCATCGCGGTGACGCTCATCGCCGCGATCCGCCTGCCGCTCCTCCCCACCGTGCTGATCTCGATCGCGGCGACGGCGCTGGTGCGGCATTTGTAAGCTTGCGTTTTCGACGCCGGGTTGATAGGTTCCCGGCAATGGTGCCGGGCCGCGGGAAGCGGCCCGGCCTTCGCGTCTCCAGCAACCGGATCGACAGCCGATGCGTCAGCGAATCGTATTCAAGATCGTCTCCGGTGCGGGAACGCCCGCCTCCGCCCGTCGAGGGTCGAGGTAGCCTTCGTTCTTTCGGTTCTTCCGTCCGCCCGGTCAGCCTCCGCTGCCGGGTTTTTTGTTTTTTGGAGTGTGTGACGATGCTCGCCCAGCGTTCCGCCGTTTTCGCCGATTCCACGCGCCGCCGCTGGCGTGTCGAGGCGCGCGCGGTGTTCGCCCTCGCGTGGCCGATCGTGCTCGGCAATCTTACCCACATGGCGATTTTCGCCACCGATACCGCGTTCATCGGCCACTACGCGCCGCACGCGCTCGCCGCTGCCGCGCTCGCCACCAACCTCATGCACATGCTGATGTCGGTGGGCTTCGGCCTCGCCATGGCGGCTGCGCCGATGATGGCCAATTCCCTCGGCCGTGGGCGTCACACCCTGCGCGAGGTGCGCCGCACCGTGCGTCAGGCGCTGTGGGTGGTGTGGGCGTATTCCGCGCTTGCGATCGGCGTGTTGTGGCAGGGCGAGGCGATCTTCCGCCTGTTCGGCCAGGATGCGGGGCTCGCCGCCGAGGCCGCGGGCTACCTCGGCACGATCAAGTGGATGATCTTTCCGCTGCTGGGCTTCTGGGTGCTGAGGTTCTTCGTTCTCACCCTCAACCGGCCGCGCGTCACCCTCTACGTCACCGCGGGCGGCATTCTCGTCAACGCGGCGGCCAACTACGTGCTGGTGTTCGGCCATTTCGGCGCGCCCGAGATGGGCCTGATCGGTTCGGGCATCGCCTCGGTGCTGGCGAGTCTGTTCCTGTTCGGAGCGCTCGCGGCGGTCTGCGCGAGGGATCGGCGGTTTCGGCGCTTCGCGGTGTTCGGGCGTTTCTGGCGTGCCGATTGGCCGCGTTTCGCCGAGCTTTGGCGGCTCGGGCTGCCGATCGGCGTGACCTCGGCGATGGAGGGGCTGCTGTTCGGCGGCGGCGCGTTCGTGGTCGGCCATTTCGGCGCGGAGAGTCTCGCGGCCCATGCGGTGGTGATGCAGTTGTGCGCGTTCGCATTCATGATTCCGCTCGGGCTGAGCGAGGCGGCGACGATCCGCGTCGGTCTGTGGGCGGGCAAGGGCGACGGCATCGGCGTCAGCGTCGCGGGCGATGCGGCGATCAGCGTCGCCGCGGCCTGCGCGGTGCTCACCGCTTCGACGATGGTGCTCGCGCCGGGTCTGCTGATCGCGCCGTTTCTCGCCGTCGACGCGCCCGGTGCGGCGGAGATCTCGGAAATCGCCACGCGTTTTCTGCTGTTCGCCGCGCTGTTCCAGGTGGCGGATTGCGTGCAGATGGTCGGCGCGGGTGCGTTGCGCGGGCTCAAGGACGCGCGCGTGCACATGATCTTCATCCTCG
>QKGW01000237.1 GCA_003250275.1 Alphaproteobacteria bacterium | reverse complement strand
CCGCTCCCGCCGCGGCGGCTGAGGCGATGCCCGAGCCCGACCGCAAGCGCCAGCTCCGCGGCAAGAAGCGCATCGCCTTCGCCGCCCTGGCGGTGGCGGCGGCGCTCTGGATCACCGCGCATTCCCTGCCGCCCACGCCCTGGGTCGGCTATCTCCGCGCCGCCGCCGAGGCGGCGATGATCGGCGGCCTCGCCGACTGGTTCGCGGTCACCGCGCTGTTCCGCCGCCCGCTCGGCCTCCCCTTCCCCCACACCAACCTGCTGGAAGCCAACCGCGCCAAGATCGCGCACGGCCTCGCCGCTTACGTCGAGCGCGAGTTCCTGCGCAGCGACATGCTCGCGGAACAGGTGCGCGCGATCCGCTTCGGCGACGCCCTCTCCGATTTCCTCCGCGAGGACGACCACCGCGAACGGATCTTCGCCGAGGTGCGGCGGATGCTGCGGGGCGCGCTCGTGCGCGGCGACGCGAGCCAGGACGTGCTCGCCCTGATCGCCGCCTCGGTGCGCGAGGGGATGACCACCGCCGACCTCCGCCCCGCTGCGCGGGTGGCGGTGCGCGCGGTCGCCGACAGCGGCCTCGCCGATCAGGCGATCCGCCACGCCGCCGCCGCGTTCGCCGCCTGGCTCGACGCCAACCGCGACGACATCCGCCGCAAGGTCGCGGACGGATCGAGCTGGTACGTGCCGAAGTTCGTCGACAGCGACGTCGCCAGCCGCCTCGCCGCCGGCCTCGGCGATTTCGCGGCGCGGCTCCAGGACCCCGCGAGCGTCGAGTTTCAGGAGATGCGCCGGGCGGTGCTGGCGGCGCTCGCGCGCATCGAGACCGACGGCCGCGCCCTGCCCCGGCTGTTCGCGGCGATGCGCGCCTGGACCGCCGGAAACCCCGAATTTCTGCGGATGTTGGGAAAGGTGGTGGACAAGCTCGGGGCGATGCTCGCCCGCGACCTCGACGCCGACGCCTCGAAAACCCGCGCGGTGTTCGACGTCCTGATGCGCAACCTCGTCACCGCTCTCGACGATCCCACCGCCCGGCGGCGGGTGGACGCGGCGGCGCAGGGCTTCATCCTCGACAACGTCGACATCTGGGCCGACCGCATCACCGACTACGTCGAGACGACGCTGATGCGCCAGGACGCGCGCAAGTTCATCGACAACATCGAGATTCAGATCGGCGCGGACCTGCAATACATCCGCCTGAGCGGCACCCTGATCGGCGCCGCCATCGGCGCGGCGCTGCACGCCGTCGTCACCCTCGGGGGTCTCGGCTGAGGTGATGCAGCACGATCCCCGCCGTCGTCGCGACGTTGAGGGAATCGAAGCCCGCCGCCATCGGAATGCGCACCGTGCGGGTGCGCGCCAGCACCACTTCCGGCAGCCCCGGCCCCTCGGCCCCGAACGCCGCGGCGACGCGCGCCGGGCGGCCGTAGTCGGCGAGCACGGTCTCGCCGTGCGGCGAGAGCCCCAAAATCTCGAAACCGTGCGCCGCGAGCGCGGCGAGGATGTCGGCGGCAGCCCCGTCCTTGACCGTCGGCACCGTCAACGCCGCGCCGACCGAAACGCGGATCGCCTTGCGGTAGAGGGGATCGCAGCAATCGGAATCGAGGACTACCAGATCGACGCCGAACGCGGCGG
>QKGW01000076.1 GCA_003250275.1 Alphaproteobacteria bacterium | reverse complement strand
CGCCGCAGACCTGCATTCTTCCGGCGCTGCGGCGCAAGTCCAACTTCTCCTTCCGCACCCGGGCCGAGGTGATCCGCATCGATCTCTCGAAGGACAAGACCCGAGCGATCGGCGTCACCTACATCGACGCCAAGGGCGAGGAGGTGTTCCAGCCCGCCGATCTGGTGATCTCGGGCGCGTACTCCTATCACAACGTGCGGCTCCTGATGCTCTCGGGCATCGGCGAGATCTACGACCCGGCGAAAAAGACCGGCAACCTCGGGCGCAACTACTCGTATCAGATGACCGGCGGCCACGCGCTGTTCTTCAAGGACAAGTACTTCAACCCGTTCGTCGGCACCGGCAGCAACGCCACGAGCATGTTGGACTTCGGCGTCTCACAGCTCGACATGAGCAAGCTCGGGTTCGTCGGCGGCACCATCGTCACCTCGGCGCAGTACAACGGCCAGCCGATCCGCAGCATGTCGCTGCCGCCGGGCACGCCCGCCTGGGGCAGCAAGTGGAAGCAGGCGGCGCACGACTGGTACGGGCACTCGATGTCGATCGGCTGCCACGCCAGCCTGATGTCCTACGAGGACGTCTACCTCGACCTCGATCCGACCTACAAGGACCGCCACGGCCTGCCGCTGCTGCGCATGACTTTCGACTGGCACCACAACGATCTCAAGATGTTGCAATACATCAAGAGCGAGATCGACCCGATCGCGAAGTCGCTCAACCCGGACATACTGCGCGCGGGCTACAAGGGGATGAACGCGCACTACGACGTCCGCCCCTACCAGACCACGCACAACGTCGGCGGCGCGATCATGGGAGCGACCCCGAAGGACAGCGTGATCAACCGGTACTGTCAGAGCTGGGACGTGCCGAACGTGTTCGTGCTCGGCGCGAGCGCGTTCCCGCAGAACATCCAGTTCAACCCGACCGGCCTGGTCGGCGCCCTCGCCTACTGGACCGCACGCGCGATCCGCGAGGACTACCTCAAGGATCCGCGTCCGCTGGTGCAGGCATGAGGGAGGGCCGCACGATGAAAACCACACTCGTCCTCTCGGGCGCGCTCCTCGTTCTCGCCGCCGCGCCCGCCCTCGCCGCCGATCCGGCCCTGGTCGAACGCGGCGCCTACGTCGCCAAGGCCGCGGACTGCGTCGCCTGCCACACCGGGCCTTCCGGCGTGCCCTACGCGGGCGGCCGCGCGGTGCCGAGCCCGTTCGGGGACATCTATGCGTCCAACATCACCCCCGATCCCAAAGTCGGGATCGGCGGCTATTCGCTCGAGGACTTCAGCCGCGCGGTGCGCGAGGGCGTGCGCAAGGACGGCGCGCATCTCTACCCGGCGATGCCGTATCCGTCCTACTCCAAGCTTTCGGACGACGACCTCGCCGCGCTCTACGCCTACTTCATGAACGGGATCAAACCGGTGGCGAACGAGGTTCAGACGACCAAGCTCGCCTGGCCGTTCAGTATGCGCTGGGGCATCCGCTTCTGGAACCTCGCGTTCGCGCCCTCGGGCATCGGCTGGCCGGGCGACGCCAACGCCGCCGACCCGATCCTGCGCGGCAAATACCTGGTGGAAGGCCCAGGCCACTGCGGCAGTTGCCACACGCCGCGCGGCGTCGCCTTCCAGGAAAAGGCCTACGCCGGTTCCGACCCGGCGTTCCTTTCGGGCAGCGAGCTCGACGGCTGGCCGGTGCCGTCGCTGCGCGCGGGCGGCTCCGGCCCCGGCCTGCCGGGCTGGAGCGACGACGAGATCGCCCAATACCTCGCCACCGGACGCAACGCCCACGGCGCGGTGGCCGGCGAGATGTCGCTGGTGATCGCGCACAGCACCTCGGAGATGAAGGACTCCGACCTGATGGCGATCGCCGCCTACCTAAAGTCGCTCCCCGCCGCGAAGGCGTCGGGCGCGGTCACGAGCGGCGACGCCACCACCAAGCAGCTCACCGCCGCCAAGCTCGCCGTCGACTCGGGCGCGCGCATCTACATGGACAACTGCGCGGCCTGCCACTTCGTCGACGCCAAGGGCGCGCCGCCGGCGTTCCCGCCGCTCGCGGGCAACACCCTGGTCAACGCGGACAACCCGTTCGGGATGCTCCACGTAATCCTCGCCGGGGCGCGCCTGCCCTCGACGCCGAAGCAGGAAGCCGACATGGCGATGCCGAACTTCGACTGGCGCCTCTCCGACGACGAGGTCGCCAAGCTCGCCACCTTCATCCGCTCGTCGTGGGGTAACGCCGCTCCGGCGGTGACCGCCGCCGAGGTCGCCAAGGTGCGGGAACGGGTGGCGAAGGAGAACCGCGAACCCTCGTCCGGACCGGTGTTCACCGATCCGTAACCGCAAAAGCAAAACGCCGGGGCGATGCCCCGGCGTTTCGTTTGCGGCTCAGCCCCAGAGATCGGGGAGCGGCGGCGATACCCGCCCGTGCGAGTACGCGAGGCCGAATTCGCGGTCCTTGGCGAGGATCACCGGACCGTCGATGTCGACGTAGGTGGCGTGCGAGCCGAGCAGGAACGCCGGCGCCATGGCGAGGCTGGTGCCCACCATACAGCCGATCATCACCTTGAGCTCCGCCGCCTCCGCCGCCTTGACCATCGCGATCGCCTCGGTCAGGCCGCCGGTCTTGTCGAGCTTGACGTTGACCATGTCGTAGAGCTTGGCGAGGCGCGGGATGTCCTTCACCGTGTGCGACGACTCGTCGGCGCACAGCGGGATCGGCGAGGAAATCCCGGCGAGGAGATCGTCCTCCCCCGCGGGCAGCGGCTGCTCCACCATCGCGACGCCGAGGTCGGCGAGCGCCCGGAGGGTCGTCTCCAGCTCCGCCGGCGGCAACGCCTCGTTGGCGTCGACGATCAGGGTCGCGTCCGGACGGGCGTTGCGGATCGCCTCGACGCGCGCGAGCGCGCCCTCGGAGCCGAGCTTGATCTTCAACAGCGGGCAGCCCGCCTTGGAGATCGCCTGCTGCGCCATCTTCTCCGGCAGGTCGAGGGAGAGGGTTTCGGCGGTGGTGAGTTCGCCGGGGCGGTCGAGCCCCGCGATTTCCCACACCGAGCGGCCCCGCTCCTTGGCTTCGAGGTCCCAGAACGCGCAGTCGAGGGCGTTGCGTGCCGCCCCCGGATGCATCGCGGTCTGGAGTTCCTGCCGGTCGAGCCGGCCCGAGGCGAGCAGCGGCGCCACCGCCTCGATCTCCGCGACCACTCCCTCGACGCTTTCGCCGTAACGCGCGTAGGGGACGCATTCGCCGCGTCCCCGCCGCCCGCTGCGGGCGTCGGTGAGGGAAACCACCACCACTTCGGCGGAGGTGCGGGAGCCCCGCGAAATCGTGAAGCTCCCGGCGATCGGCCAACTCTCGCGCTGAACGTCAAGCACCCACATGGTCTATCCTCAGATCTTCGCGATCTCGGCGACGATCGCGCCGACGCCGTCCTTGAGCGGATCGACGCACGGCAGGCCGAACGCCTTCGAAAGCTCCGCCTTCAGCGTCGCCGCGGCTTCGGGGGTCATCTGCGAGGTGTTGAGGCAGATGCCGACGAACCTCGCCTCGGGGTTGACGCGGCGGGCGTGGATCAGGTTGAGATCCATGCACGACTTGATGTCGGGCAGCGGGTATTCCGGCAGGCCGCGCATGTGGTCGCGAACCGGGTCGTGGCAGAGCACCAGGGCATCCGCCTGCGCACCGTGGATCAGGCCGAGCGACACGCCCGCATAGGAGGCGTGGAACAGCGAACCCTGACCCTCGACGACGTCCCAGTGATCCGGCTCGTTCGCCGGAGCGAGCCACTCGACCGCGCCCGAGATGAAGTCGGCGATCACCGCGTCGATCGACACGCCCGAACCCGCGATGAAGATGCCGGTCTGGCCGGTGGCGCGGAAGTCGGCCTTCATGCCCTGCGCCTTCATCTCCTTTTCGAGAGCGAGCGCGGTGTACATCTTGCCGACCGAGCAGTCGGTGCCGACCGCGAGCAGGCGCTTGCCGGTGCGCGGCTTGCCCGACGCGACGGCGAAATCCTGGCTCGGGTGGCGGACGTCGAAGAGCTTGCGGCCGAGCTTGTCGGCGTGCGCCTTGATCTCCGGCACGTCGGCGAGGCGCTGGTGCAGGCCCGCGGCGATGTCCATGCCGAGATCGAGAGCTTCGAGAATGGTCTTGAGCCACGCCCCGCCGATCACGCCGCCACGGTTGGCGACGCCGACCACCAGGGTCTTGGCGCCCTTGGCCGCGGCTTCCGCAACCGAAAGGTCGGCCAGGCCGAGGTCGGCCTTGCAGTCAGGCAGGCGGATCTGCCCGACGCACCACTCCGGACGCCAGGTGGCGATGCCCCCGGCCGTCTTGGCCGCGAGCTGGTCCGGCGCATCCCCCAAAAACAGCGCGTACGGACGTTCGATCTGCATCTCTGGAAAACTCCTCATACCCGTTTGATGTTCATCTTGATATGTGCGTCCGTCCCGGAGTTGCTCTCCGATGTCCGGCGCCCGCCATGCTGTTTCGTCACAGGTGAGGGTCTTACGCGCCTCGGCGGCGAATCAATGCACGCCGTGCGGCGCCGACGCAACAATTTTCCGCGCCGAGCCCCGCCGCCGACACCGCGGAAAACCGGGTTTCGGGTTGACAAAAGCGCGCCATTGGCCGGTAATCGACGGGAATTCCAACATTGGAATTTGCCTCTGCAAGGAACGGTTCCGGTACGATGAATCAGCTGACCACGACGACCCAGGGCCGCAACGTCGCCACCGCCGCCCGCGCCGACGAACAGGTTTTCGTCACCATCTACGTGGCGAAGCAATTGTTCGGCATCCCCGTGGAGCGGGTGCAGGACATCCTCATCCCCGAAAAGATCGCGCACATCCCGCTCGCGCCTTCGGAGATCGCCGGGGCGATCAACCTGCGCGGCCGTATCGTCACCGTGGTTGACGTCCGCCAGTGCCTCAGCCTCAAGCCGCCGCCGGAGGGCACGACGCCGATGTGCGTCACCGTCGAGCAGGGCGCGGAACTCTACAGCCTCAAGGTCGACTCCGTCGGCGCGGTGATCACGATGCCGACCGAGCGCATCGAGCGCAATCCGACGACCCTCGACCAACGCTGGCGCAGCATCTCCGCCGGGGTGATCCAGCTCGAAGAAGAGCTGTTGATCCTCCTCGACATCGACGCCCTTCTCGGGTTCGCTGGCCGTTGAGATGAGACGCTCCTGCGAAACAATGAGACCAGCGGCGCGCCTCGTGTGCGCCGTTTTTCTTGAGCCGCGGGAGACCGGGCGATGACCCATCCCCCCACGGTGCGTGAGCGATTCGTGTCCCTCGCATTCTGCTGGGGCGATATTCTTTTCGAACTCGACGAAGACTTCACGATCCGCTTCGCGGGCGGATTGACCGAGGCGCTGTTCGGCAAGCCGCCGTCCGCCCTCGTCGGCACCAGCATCATCGACCTGACGGGCAAGTCGGCGCACACGGTGATGCGCGCGGCGCTCACCCGCGCCCGCTTCGGCAACCGCATCCAGGATCTCTACCTCGCCCTGCCGCGCCACGACAACCGCGAGCAGATCTGCCAGGTTGCGGGATATCACACCGTCAACGAACACGGCACCGGGCGGTTCTTCCTCGCCATCAAGCTGACGCCGAACGCGCATTTCGACCAGCCGGTCGGCTATTCCGACGGTTTCTCCGACGCGGATTCGTTCTGCGACATGGCAAACGAGGCGCTTTCGCGGCGACGCGACGCCCGACTCTCGCTGATCTCGGTTCCCGACCTGCAAAACCTGTTCGGCGAGCTCTCGCGCGGCGAGCAGCGGAGCATCCGGCTGGCGATCAGCTCGCTTCTCTCCGCCCACTCCCTCGGCAACGAGATCGCGGGCACGATGGGCCTCGGCAAATACGGCCTGATCCACGAAGCCGGCGTCGAAATCGAGGAAATCCGCGCCGAGATTTCGGGCCTTCTGGCGACGATCCTCGACAGCGGCTCCGTCGACGTGCGCGCCGCGACGATCAGCGGGCAGGACGACCTCGCCCCCGAAGACCTCGCGAAAGGCATCGTCTTCGCGATCAACCAGTTCAAGGAAAGCGCTGGCAAGGACCTCACGCTCTCGGCCCTCAACGCCAACTTCGCCGATTTCGCCGAGGAAGCGGTCAAGACCGTCACCCTGTTCCGCGAAACCGTGGCGCATTCGAACTTCTCGATCGTGTTCCAGCCGATCGTGTCCCTGCACGACGGGCGCATCCACCACTACGAGGTATTGAGCCGCTTCCGCGGCAAGTTCGGCGAATCGCCCTACCGCTACATCTGCTTCGCCGAGGAAACCGGCCTGATCGCCGAGTTCGACTTCGTGGTGATCGAAAAGACCGTCGCCTGGCTCGAAAAACACGCGCGCGCCA
>QKGW01000276.1 GCA_003250275.1 Alphaproteobacteria bacterium | reverse complement strand
GCCCCAACGGTTTGGAGGTTTTCCGATGAAGGCGATGATCGTTCCGGTGACCGCGTTCTCGCAGAACTGCACCATCCTCTGGTGCGAGAAGACGCTCGAGGCCGCGGTCGTCGATCCCGGCGGCGACCTCGCGGAAGTCGAGGCTGCGGTCGCGCGCAAGGAACTCAAGGTGGTGAAGATCCTGCTCACCCACGGCCACGTCGACCACGTCGCCGGGACCAAGGCGCTCAAGGAGAAGCTCGGGGTGCCGGTGGAAGGCCCGCACGAGGAGGATGCCTTTCTCCTCGAAGCCCTGCCCGAGACCGCGCGCGGATACGGCTTCCCGCCCGCGCCGAGCTTCACCCCCGACCGCTGGCTCAAGGACGGCGATACCGTCGCGTTCGGCGAGGAAACCCTCGAAGTGCTGCACTGCCCCGGCCACACCCCCGGCAGCGTGGTGTTCTTCCACCCCGGCGAGCGCGTCGCGATCGTCGGCGACGTGTTGTTCCAGGGCTCGATCGGCCGCACCGACTTTCCGCGCGGCAACGCCAAGGACCTCGTCAACTCGGTGCGCAACAAGCTCTTCCCGCTCGGCGACGACGTGGTGTTCATTCCCGGCCACGGGCCGCTTTCGAGCTTCGGCGACGAGCGCAAGTCGAACCCCTACGTCGGCGACGGCGTCGGTTCGTTCCGGGCCGATTGATCCGCGCCGTCCGCCGCCATAAATCCTCGGAAGGGGGATGAAAGGAGGCGGCGATGTCGCAAATCGTGCCGTGCTTGTGGTTCGACGGGCAAGCCGAGGAGGCCGCCCGGTTCTACGTTTCGCTCCTGCCCGACAGCTCGATCGACGCGATCCGCCACGCCCCCGCGGACTATCCCGCGGGGCGTCGCGGCGACGTGCTGGTGGTCGAGTTCACTCTCGCCGGGCATCCCTACGTCGCGCTCAACGGCGGGCCGGGGTTCCGCTTCAACGAGGCGGTCTCGTTCCAGATCCACTGCGCCGATCAGGCCGAGGCCGACTGCCTGAGCGACGCGCTTTCGGCGGTCCCTGAGGCCGAGCAGTGCGGCTGGGTCAAGGACCGCTACGGGCTGTCGTGGCAGATCGTACCGGAGGCGATGCTGCATCTGCTCGCCGATCCCGATCCGGATCGGGCGCGCCGCGCGATGGAGGCGATGATGACGATGAAGCGCCTCGACATCGCCGCGCTAGAACGCGCCGCCGACGGTGAGTGAGCCGGTTACAGCAGTTTCTTCTGACGGAAGCTGATGTAGCGCCCGGGCGCGACGATGATGTGATCGAGCAATACGATGTCGACGGTCGCCAGCCCCTGCTTGATCTGGCGGGTGGTGTCGACGTCCGCCTGCGACGGGGTCGGGTCGCCCGAGGGGTGGTTGTGCACCATGATCACCGAGTGCGCGCGCAGATCGAGTGCGCGCTTCACCACCTCGCGCGGGTAGACCGGCGTGTGGTTGATCGTGCCGCGCTGCATCGCCTCGTCGGCGATCAGGCGTTTCTTGGTGTCGAGCAGCAGCAGGCGGAATTCCTCGACCTCGGTGCGCGATTGCAGCGCGAGGCAGTAGTCCATCAGATCGTCCCAGGCGGAGAGCACCGGGCGCTCGCCGACGCGCGACTTGAGCAGCCGCGCCGACGCGCCGTGGACGAGCTT
>QKGW01000407.1 GCA_003250275.1 Alphaproteobacteria bacterium | reverse complement strand
CCGAGCTCATCCTCCAGCGCCTTGATCTGCGCCGATAGCGCGGCCTGCGCCATGCCGACCCGCTCGGCGGCGCGGCGGAAATGCAGTTCCTCCGCCACCGCGACGAAAATCCTGAGTTGCCGGAGCTCCATGCCGCTCTCCTTTCGCACCGCGCCCGCCCGCCCGGTGCGGACGTTGACACGCCCCGGGTTCCACCCTAAGCAGGATCACCGTCGGCACCGGCCGGCCGCACCCTCGCACCCACGTGTGGATCATGGCGTCTTTTCTGTTTGCGCTCCAATCTTTGGCGCTTCTTCCGCTGATGGTCATCAGCAATCGTGCGACCATCATCGCGCTCGTGCTGATGGTGGCCGCGGCGGCGTTGCAGCGGCGGCGGCTCGGATCCCGCGACGGCCTGCCGGTTCTCGTCGCTCTGCTCGGGCTCGGCACGGCGAGCGCGCTGTGGTCGATCGACCCGGCGAACACCCTCGGCAAGGCCGCGCAGATCGCCGGCGTCGCGGCGCTGCTGGTGGCGATGATGGGATACGCCGGCCGCTGGACCGACGCCGAGCGCGCCCGCCTCGGCAAACTCGCGCTGATCGGCTGGGGGGTGAGCGCGGCGATCCCGCTCCTCGATTTCGCCGCGCACGGCGCCATCGTTTCCACGGTCCGCGCGCTCGGCGGCGCGGGCATCTCCCGCCTCAATGCGCCGCACCTCGTCGAGAAGGCGGGGGTGACGGTGCTCGCGCTCGCGGCGTTCCCGGTGCTCGTGGTGGTTTCGCGCCTACGCTACGGCGCGATCGCCGCGGCGGCGGTGTTCTCGGTTTCCGCCGCCGCCGCGGTGATCGTCTCGGCTTCTGCGGCGATGCTGCTGCTCGTCGTCGGCGTCGCGGTCTGGGGTCTGCACCGCTTCTTCCCGCGCGCGGTCCGCTACACCCTCGGCATCGGCGTACCGGTGATGATCTTCGCGATGCCGCTGCTGCCGATGCTGGTCGACCCGGAGCCGGTCGCGCGCGCGATCCCGCACTTCAACACCTCGAACCTGCACCGCCTCTACATCTGGGACTTCGTCTACGACTGCATCGTGCAGCGGCCGTGGTTCGGTTGGGGGCTCGATTCCGCGCGCGTCATCCCCGGCGGCAGCGACGTCATCCACATCGCCGTCGCGGTGCCGTGGAGCGACCACGTGCTGACCAAGAACGCGCTCCGCCTGCCGCTCCACCCGCACAACGGCGGCTTGCAAATCTGGCTGGAACTCGGCGGCGTCGGCGCGCTGTGCCTGGCGGCCGCGATGGCGCGGCTGTTCTGGACGCAGATCGGCGAAACCGCCGACGACAGCCCGATGGCGGGGTTCCTCGCCGCCGCGGCGGTGCCGATGTTCGTGTCCTTCGGCCTGTTCCAGTCGTGGTGGCTGGCGTTGGTGGTGATCGTCTGGGGCGCGCTGCGGGCGGTTCTCCCGGCACCGAGATGACCCCGCGGGCGCGGTAAGACGGCGTTTGCGTTTTCCCCGATAGCGCGTAAAGTTCCCCCAGGGAGAATCCTGTCAGAGTCCATCCGGGGGGAAATCTTGAGACTCAAGCTGTTGGCCGCCGTCGCAATGACGGCGATGCTGGGCGCGTGCGCGACGCCGCAGAGCACGCCCAAACCCGTCGAACCTTCGACCACCC
>QKGW01000016.1 GCA_003250275.1 Alphaproteobacteria bacterium | reverse complement strand
CCGAGCTTTTCGCCGTTCAGCGCGCGTTCTACACCGCGCTCGGCTACAAGGCCGAGTGGCTCGACCGCCTCGACGCGGTCGGTAACGCCTACGCGTCGAAAGTGATCCCGGTGCCGCCGGTGCTGCACCGCCTCAAGGATGGCGACACCCTCGCGATCGGCGGGCGGTCGTGGCGGGTGATGGTCGCCTCCGGTCATTCGCCGGGGATGGCCTGCCTCGCCGCCGACGGCCTTTTGATCGCGGGCGACCACATTCTCCCGGCGATCACCCCCAACGTCAGCATCTATCCCGCCGAGCCCGAGAGCGATCCGCTCGGCGAATATCTCGCGAGCTTCGGGCCGTTTCGCGCGCTGCCGCCGGAGACCCTGGTGCTGCCCTCGCACGGGCGGCCGTTCCGCGGCCTCGCCGCGCGCATCGGCGAGATCGAGGCGCACCACGCGGAACGCCTCGCGCGGGTGGTCGAGGCGTGCGCCGAGCCGCGCACCATCGTCGACATGCTCGACGTGCTGTTCCTCGGCGGGCTGACCGATCACGAACGCGTGATCGCCTCCGGCGAGGCGCTCGCGCACGTGCGCTGCCTGCAGGTTCGCGGGGATATCCGGGAGTTCCGCGGCGACGACGGGGTGCTGCGGTTCGTGGCGGGATGACGCGCGCGGGTGTGGCCTATTCGGCCACTTCGCGGGTTTCGTCGAAGACGCAATAGAGGCCGTAGAGGGTGCGGATCACCTCGGTCGCCTCGATCCCGTGGAGCGAATAGAAGATCGTCTGCGCGACGCGGCGGGTGCGCACCAGCTGGTCGCGGCGCAACCGCGCGAGGTGCTGCGACAGCGCCGATTGGCTCAAGCCGACAAGACGCTCGAGTTCGCCCACGGAACGTTCGCCGTTCTGCAGCTGGCAGAGAATCATCAGCCGGTGCTCGTTGCTCATTGCTTTGAGCAGCGTGCTTGCACGGCGCGCGTTGGCCTGAATGTTCTCGATTTCCATTTTGGGTAACTCTGTATGCAGCCGTCGTTACAAGTATATTAGGGGATTAGTACCGGAGATATGTGATCCACCGCACAAACGCAAGTCGTCCTGCGCAGGGATTGTGCATATGTCTCGGCGGTTGTCGAAGCCGGGGCGGCGGCGTAAAGTACGCCATTGGATTCGGGCGGCGTGCGCCGCCCGTGCCGTTTTGGCGCAACATCAACGGGATTCCTGACCCATGGCCGAGCAGAATGCCGATGCCGACATCGCCGCGATGAGCTTCGAAGAGGCGCTCGCCGGGTTGGAAGCGATCGTCCGCCGCCTGGAATCCGGCGACGTGGAACTCGATGCGGCGGTCGGCGCTTTCGAGCGCGGGGTGCTGCTCAAGCGGCACTGCGAACAGAAGCTTGCCGCGGCGCGCGAACGGGTCGAGCAGATCACCCGCACGCCCGACGGCGGCATCGGCGCCGCGCCCCTGCCCGAGATGGACTGAGAAAGGAACCGCCCGTGTCCACCGCTTTCCGCGACGCCCTGGCGGACGCGGCGGCCCGCGTCGCCGCCGAACTCGAAGCGCTGCTGCCGCTTGCCGGAACCCCCGAGGATCAGGTGGTCGAGGCGATGCGCTACGCCTGCCTCAACGGCGGCAAGCGGATGCGCCCGTTCTTCGTGATCGAGACCGC
>QKGW01000564.1 GCA_003250275.1 Alphaproteobacteria bacterium | reverse complement strand
TCGGCCGCAAGGCGCTGATGGACAAGGCGAATCCGGGCGGTCTCGGCGGCACCTACGCGGGCGCGCCGCTCGCCTGCGCCGCCGGTCTCGCGGTGATGGAGGTGATGGCCGAGGAGGATCTTCCGGGTCGCGCCAACGCCCTCGGCGAACGCCTCATCGCGCGCCTCAAGGCGATGGCGGCGAAGAACGCCTTCGCCTGCATCGGCGACGTGCGCGGCGTCGGCGCGATGATCGCGATGGAGCTGGTCAAGGACCGCACCACCCGCGAGCCCGCGCCCGAGCTGACCAAAGCGCTGGTGATGAAAGCGGCGGACCGGGGGCTGATCATTCTGTCCTGCGGTACCTACGGCAACGTCATCCGCTTCCTCGCGCCGCTCACCACCACCGACGCGATCCTCGACGAAGGCCTCGATATCCTCGAATCCTGCCTCGCCGAGCTGACCACCGCCGCCTGATCGCCCGGCTCTACACCCTCTCTCCCGTCATGGCCGGGCTCGACCCGGCCGTCCGCGGGTCTTTTTTCCGGCCCGGTCGAAACCGGCGTGGATCCCCGGGCCAGGCCCGGGGATGACGTGAGGGGAAGCCCCGCCTCGTGTGTCATGCCATCCGTCATGGCCGGGCTCGTCCCGGCCATCCACGGGTTTCACGGCTCCGCCGACGCAGGCGTGGATCCCCGGGTTAAGCCCGGGGATGACGTGAGGGGTGGTGAGGTATTTCTTCCAAGCCCGATTCGCTGCGCGCCGCGCGGCATTTTCCCGAAGATTCCCGTATCCGCGCGAATGCGAGACAGACGCGTTCGCATAAAAAACCGGCAGCCGATGCCCGCCCGGTGCCGGAATCGGCGCGGTGTGCCTGGGCTGTACGCTGCCCGTAATAGATCAAAATTTAGGCATATATCCGCAGATCAGGAATTCGCACAAAAAAGATGCGACGACTCTTGTTTAATTAATTAAACGTGTGGAGAGGGGGTTCTCCGGGCGACGGGAGTCCCGCCTTCAAGGATGTGTCGATGACTGCAACCGGCCCGCAAGCCAACGATCCGCTGGTGCGTTTTTCCGGCGTTCGCAAGACCTACGACGGCGAAACCCTGATCGTGAAGAATCTCAACCTCGACATCCGCCGGGGCGAGTTCCTCACCCTGCTCGGCCCCTCGGGCTCGGGCAAGACCACCACGCTGATGATGCTCGCGGGCTTCGAAGTGCCGACCGAAGGCGAGATCGAACTCGACGGACGCTCGATCCGCTCGGTGCCGCCGCACCAGCGCGGCATCGGCATGGTGTTCCAGAACTACGCCCTCTTCCCCCACATGACGATCGAGGAGAACGTCGCCTTTCCGCTGATGGTGCGCGGGCTTTCGCGCGCCGAACGCAGCGCCAAGGCGCGCGAGGCGCTCGCGATGGTGAAGCTCGAATCGCTCTGGCGCCGCCGTCCGGCGCAGCTTTCGGGCGGCCAGCAGCAGCGCGTCGCGCTCGCCCGCGCGCTCGTCTTCGAGCCGCAGCTGGTGCTGATGGACGAACCCCTCGGCGCGCTCGACAAGCAGCTGCGTGAGCACATGCAGATGGAGATCAAGCACATCCATCAGTCGCTCGGCGTGACCGTGGTCTACGTGACCCACGATCAGACCGAGGCGCTGACGATGTCGGACCGCATCGCGGTGTTCAACGATGGCGTGATCCAGCAGCTCGACACCCCGCAGGGGCTCTACGAGGTGCCGCAGAACCGCTTCGTCGCGAGCTTCATCGGCGAGAACAACACCCTCACCGGCACGGTCGAGGAAGTGCTCGAGAACGGCTTCTGCCGCGTGCAGCTTTCCGACGGCCACTACGTCACCGCCGCGGCGGTCAACATCGCGGGCGCCGGCGCGGCGACGACGCTCTCGATGCGCCCCGAGAAGGTTCATATCGAGGGCTACGGCCCCGACCACGTCAACCGCCTGATGGGAACGGTCAAGGAGACCATCTACCACGGCGACCACGTCCGCATCCGCCTCGCGGTCGCGGGCAACCCCGATTTCGTCGTCAAGATGCGCTTCCGCCCCAATCGCCCTCAGCCCGAGGTCGGCGAACGGGTTGCGGTGGCCTTTGCCGCCGAGGACTGCCATGCGCTCGACGCGCCGGCCGAGTCCGAGGCCGAGTAAACACCAGCGTTGAGTCCGAAACCGCGGGGAGGGGGTCTTCCCGCCGAAAGGGGAGCACGAAGAATGGTATCGAAGATGACGACCGCCGCCCTGGTGGCGGCGATGGCGATCGGCGGGGCGGCGAGCGCCCAGGCGCGCGACCTCACCGTGGTGGGCTGGGGCGGCGCGTTCCAGGAGACGATGAAGGAAGTCTACTTCCATCCCTTCATGGAAAAGACCGGCATCAAGATGAGCGACGAATCCTGGGACGGCGGCATCGGCGTGCTGCGCGCCAAGGTCGAGGGCGGCAACGCCACCTGGGACGTCGTCGAGGTCGAGTCCGACGAGCTTGCGGTCGGCTGCGAGGAAGGGCTCTACGTGCCCCTCGATTGGGCGAAGATCGGCGGCAAGGACGCCTACCTGCCGGATGCGGTTCACGAATGCGGCGTCGGCACGATCGCCTACGACTTCGTGATGGGCTACGACAAGGACAAGCTCAAGACCCCGCCGACCAGCTGGGCCGACTTCTTCGACACCAAGAAGTTCCCGGGCAAGCGCGCGCTGCGCGGCGGCGCGAAGTCCACCCTCGAGTTCGCCCTGATCGGCGACGGCGTCGCGCCGAAGGACGTCTACAAGGTGCTGAGCACTCCGGAAGGCGTCGACCGCGCGTTCAAGAAGCTCGATTCGATCAAGAAGGACCTGATCTTCTGGAAGGCCGGCGCGCAGCCGCCGCAGCTTCTCGCCTCGGGCGAAGTGGTGATGACCTCGGCCTACAACGGCCGCATCGACGCCGCCAACCTCAACGACCGCCGCAACTTCGGCATCGTCTGGAACGGCGCGCTGTTCACCATCGATTCGTGGGTGATCCTCAAGGATTCCCCGAACGTCGAAAGCGCCTACAAGTTCCTGAAGTTCGTCGGCAATCCGGAGACCCAGGCGAAGCTGACCCCGACGATCGCCTACGGCCCGACCGCCCAGGGCGCGGCCAAGTACATCGCTCCGAAGCGTCTGCCCGACATGCCGACCGCGCCGGAGAACATGAAGAACATCGTGACGATTTCGAGCGCCTTCTGGCTCGAAAACATCGACCGCCTCAACGACCGCTTCAACAAGTGGGCCGCGAGCAAGTAAGCCCGAGCGTCGGGGGCGCGGCGACGCCGCGCCCCTCGTGATCCTCAAGTCCGGGAACCGAGCATGAGCGAGAGCCGAAATCCCCTGAAGGCCCGACTGCGCCGCGCCGAACGGATGCGCCAGTGGAAGGCGTTCGGCCTGATCGCGCCGCTTTTGGGGTTCCTCCTCATTGCCTTCGTCGTGCCGATCGCGGCGATGATGCTGCGCTCGGTGCACGATACCGAACTCCGCGAGGTGTGGCCGAACGTGACCGAGGCGATCGGCGGATGGCACGACCGCACCCAGGTGCCCGACGAGGCGGTGTTCGCCGCGCTCGCCGCCGACATCAAGGCGAGCTACGCGCAGAAGAGCCTGCCCACCGCCGCCCGCCGCCTCAACTACGATCTGCACAACGGCCGCTCGCTGGTGTTCGGCACCGCGCGCAAGCTGCCCGACGCCGCCGAGAACTGGACCGAGGCGGTGATCTCCGCCAACCAACGCTGGGCCGATCCCGAGACCTGGGGTGCGGTGGCGCGCGCGAGCGGCCCGTTCACCGGCTATTTCCTCCTCGCCGCGCTCGACCGCAACCGCACCGCCACCGGCAAGATCGTCAAGTCGCCGCCCGAGGAGGCGCTGTTCGTCGGCGTGCTCGAACGCACCATCGTCGTCGGCCTCGCGGTCACCGGGCTCTGCCTGATCCTTGGCTACCCGGTCGCCTACCTGCTCGCGACCCTGCCGCCCAACCGCGGCAATCTGCTGATGATTTTGGTGCTGCTGCCGTTCTGGACCTCGCTGCTGGTCCGCACCGCCGCCTGGGTGGTGGTGTTGCAGGAGCACGGGCTCGTCAACAACGCATTGATATGGCTCGGCATCATCGATGAGCCGGTGCGGCTGATCTACAACGAGGTCGGCGTTTACGTGGCGATGACCCACATCCTCCTGCCGTTCATGATCCTGCCGCTCTACTCGGTGATGAAGGCGATCCCGCCGGGCTACGTGCGCGCCGCGCGCTCGCTCGGGGCGACCCCGACCACCGCGTTCGTGCGCGTCTACGTGCCGCAGACCCTGCCGGGCATCGGCGCGGGCGGGCTCCTGGTGTTCATCATGGCGATCGGCTACTACATCACCCCCGCCCTCGTCGGCGGCGCGGGCGACCAGCTGATCTCCTACTTCATCGCCTACTACACCTCGTCGTCGGTCAACTGGGGCCTCGCCTCGGCGCTCGGCGCGGTGCTGCTCAGCGCGACCCTGTTGCTCTACTGGGTCTACAACCGTCTCGTCGGCGCCGACGGCGTGAAGCTCGGGTAAGGGGGAGATCATGGCCAAGGTTCGCACTCTCCGCACCCCGTCCGAGCGCGCCTGGACCATCGCCCTGTGGGCGGTGAGCTGTCTGGTGTTCTTCTTCCTGCTCGCGCCGATCCTCGCGATCATGCCGCTGTCGTTCTCGTCGGGGCAGTTCCTCACCTATCCGATCCCCGGCTTCTCGCTGCGCTGGTACGCGGAGTTCTTCACCTCCGACAAGTGGCTGCACGGCCTGTGGAACTCGGTGGTGATCGGCGTTTCCGCGACGGTCCTCGCGACCGCGCTCGGCACCATCGCCTCGCTCGGCCTGGTGCGCGCCAACTTCCGCGGCAAGGGGTTGCTGATGGGGGTGCTGATCTCGCCGATGATCGTGCCGCTGGTGATCACCGCGGTCGGCTTCTACTTCTTCTTCGCGCCGTTGGGCATCACCGCCACCTATCCCGGCCTGATCATCGCGCACACCGCGCTCGCCGCGCCGTTCGTCGTCGTCACCGTCACCGCGACGCTGCAGGGTTTCGACATGAACCTCGCGCGCGCCTCCGCCTCGCTCGGCGCGGGGCCGTCGACGACGTTCTTCAAGGTGATCCTGCCGCTGATCGCGCCGGGCGTCGCCTCGGGCGCGCTGTTCGCCTTCGCCACCTCGTTTGACGAAGTGGTGATCGTTCTGTTCGTCGCGGGGCCGGAGCAGCGCACCCTGCCGCGCGAGATGTTCTCCGGCATCCGCGAGAACATCTCGCCGACGATCACCGCGGTGGCGACGATCCTGATCCTGTTCTCGGTGGCGCTGCTCGTCGCCCTCGAACTCCTGCGCCGCCGCAACGCGCGGATGCGCGGAACCGCCTGATCAGCCCCTGCGGGTGGCGAGGTGGTTGCGGTAGATCTGCACCACCGGCGGCACCAGCAGCAGCACGATCACCGCCCAGAGGATCTGGCACGGCCCGCGCTCGAAGAACACCGCGTGGCTGCCGTGGCCGATGATCAGCCCCTGCGCGAAGCCGGTCTCGGCGATCGGCCCGAGGATCAGCCCGAGGATCAGCGCGCCGAGCGAGAACCCGCCCTTTTCGAGGATCAGCGCGAACACCGCGAAGCCGATCGTCACCCAGACGTCGAAGATCGCGCCGTCGATCGCGTACGCGCCGAGCGCCGAGAACAGGCACACCACCGGGATCAGCAGGTACGTCGGGATCAGCGAGATCCGCGCGAAGTAGGGCGCGAACAGGAGGCCGATGCCGAGGAAGGTGATGTTCGCGAGGAACAGCGAGAAGATGAAGCCGTAGGTGATCACCCCGTGCTTGGTGAAGAGCTCCGGGCCGGGGATCAGGCCGTGGATCAGGAGGCCGCCGAGCAGCGCCGCCGCCACCGAGTTGCCGGGGATGCCGAGCGTGAGGGTGGGCACGAGCGAGCCGCCGACGCAGCCGTTGTTGCCGCTTTCCGCCGCGGCGATGCCTTCGGGGTTGCCCTTGCCGAAGAGCTTGCGGTTCTTCGAGTGCTGGCGGGCGATGTTGTAGGAGATGAACGCGGCGATCGTCGCGCCCTCGCCCGGCAGGATGCCGACGAGGGTGCCGAGGCCGGAGCCGAGGCCGATGAAGCGCCCGAGGCCCTTGGGCATCGGCTCGCTCTTGATTTTCCCGATCTCGACGGTCTCGTGCATGATCCGGCCGCTGCGCGAGAGCTTGAGCATTTCGGTGATCGAGAACATCCCGATCAGCGCGGGCATGAACGAAACGCCGTCGAAGAGTTCGCGCACCCCCAGGGTGTAGCGCAGGCCGCCCGAGATCGGGTCGGTGCCGATCACCGCGATGACGAGGCCGAGCACGCCCGAGATCAGCGCCTTGACGAGCTTGCCTTCGTCGGCGAGCGAGACGATGCCGACGAGCCCGAGGATCGCGAGGAGGAAGTATTCCGGCGGGCCGAACTGGAGGGCGAAGATCGCGAGCAGCGGCGCGGTGAGCAGCAGCACGAAGGTCGAGAACACCCCGCCCGCGAAGCTCGACACCACCGAAACCTTGAGCGCGAGGCCGCCGCGGCCCTGCTGGGTGAGGGGATAGCCCTCGATCGCGGTGGCGACCGCCGCCGGGGTGCCCGGCGTGTGCAGCAGGATCGCCGGGATCGAGCCGCCGTACATCGCGCCGCAGTAGACGCCGCCCATCAGCACTAGGCCGGTGAGCGGTTCGAGGGCGTAGGACACCGGAATCAGCAGCGCCACCGCCATCGTCGCGGTGAGGCCGGGCATCCCGCCGACCACCACGCCCGCGACCGTGCCGATGAACACCGCGAGAAGAGACGTCGGCGTGAGGAGGGAGAGAAGGGCGTCGACGATCATGACCGGGGCCTCAGATGAGCGTGCCGGAAGGCAGGTGGACTTCGAGAAGTTCGACGAAGATCAGGTAGACGAACGCGAGCACGCCCGCGGTGGTCAGCGCCACCGGCAGCGGGCGGCGCGCGCCGGTCGCATACATCGCGAGCGGCAGGAAGCCCGCCGAGGCGAGGAAGAAGCCGAGCGGTTCGAGCGCCGCGGCGTAGGCCCCGAGCAGCAGGAGCAGCGTCCAGAAGCGCCGGGTCTTGGTGTCGGCGGGCGCGGCTTCGCCTTCGGCGGCTGGGCGGCGCAGCGACAGCAGCAACTGCGCCGCACAGAGCACGCCGAGGGTCAGGCCGAGGAAACGCACGTAGGCGGCGGTCGACCCCTGGACGAACTTCGGGTAATCCGCCGTGCTGCGGTAAAGCAGCACGGCGATGACGAGGAATCCCACGAGCAGCAGGATTTCCGTGAGACGGCGGGACATTACCACGGGCTCTTGTCGTAGTAGCGCTGGGTTTCGGCCTGCA
>QKGW01000150.1 GCA_003250275.1 Alphaproteobacteria bacterium | reverse complement strand
GCGCCCGCCTCGGGCCGCCGCAACGCCGCGCCCGGCCCGACCTCGGGGCCGTAGTTCAGCGCCAGCACCACCGCCGAGCGCGCCCCCGGCCACAACGCGTCCAACGCGCCGCGCTCGGTCCGGCGCTCTTCCATCCACGCCATTTCGCCGTGCCGCCCGGCGGCGACGAACGCCTCCAACGCCTCCAACGCGCCCGCCACCGCCGACGCGGGCGCGAAGCCGCAGGCGTCGAACCCCGCCTCCTCCGCCCAGCCCCGGATGGTGTCCTTGATCATGCCGGTTTCCGAAACAAGAAAACCTCGCGGAAGGTCCCGGACCCTCCGCACCTCCCATTAGGTTTTACGCCGCGCCGCGGCAATCAACCATCACGCCGCGCGAAGAACCAGCGCCAGGGCAGAGCCCTGGCCTGGCTTTACAGCGCCGCGACGTCCCCGCGCCCCAGCTCCGTCTCGATCTGCGCGGCGGTCTGCGCCAGGGTGCCGGCTTCGATCGCGGCACGCAGGCGGGCCATCAGCATCTGGTAGAAGCGCAGGTTGTGCCAGGTCAGCAGCATCGCACCCATGATCTCCTCGCAACGGATCAGGTGGTGGATGTAGGCGCGCGAGAAGCGGGTGCAGGCCGGGCAGTCGCACTGTTCGTCCATCGGCCGCGGGTCTTCGGCGTGGCGGGCGTTGCGCAGGTTGAGGGTGCCGCGGTGGGTGAACGCCTGGGCGGTGCGGCCCGAGCGCGTCGGCATCACGCAGTCGAACATGTCGATGCCGCGCGTCACCGCGCCGACGATGTCCATCGGCTTGCCGACGCCCATGAGGTAGCGCGGCTTGGTCTTGGGGAGGAGCGGCGTGGTGTAGTCGAGGGTTTCGAACATCGCCTGCTGGCCCTCGCCGACCGCGAGGCCGCCGACGGCGTAGCCGTCGAAGCCGATCTCGGTCAGGCGCGCGGCGGATTCGGCGCGCAGGTCGGGGTAGACCGAACCCTGGACGATGCCGAACAGGCCGTAGCCCTCGCGCGGCACGAAGGCGTCGCGCGAACGTTGCGCCCAGCGCATCGAAAGCCGCATCGAGGCGGCGGCGACGTCGTGCTCGGCGGGGAACGGCGTGCACTCGTCGAACGCCATGGTGATGTCGGCGTCGAGGAGGTTTTGGATCTCCATCGAGCGCTCGGGGGTGAGGCGGTGCGCCGAGCCGTCGACGTGGGAGCGGAAGGTGACGCCGTCCTCGTCCATTTTGCGCAGCTGGGCGAGGCTCATCACCTGGAACCCGCCGGAATCGGTGAGGATCGGCTTGTCCCATCCCATGAAGCGGTGCAGCCCGCCGAGCTTGCCGATGCGCTCGGCGCCGGGGCGCAGCATCAGGTGGTAGGTGTTGCCGAGGAGGATTTCCGCGCCGGTGGCGGCGACCGATTCCGGCATCATCGCCTTGACCGTGGCGGCGGTGCCGACCGGCATGAACGCGGGGGTCTCGATGCTGCCGTGCGCGGTTTCGATGCGGCCGCGGCGGCCCATCCCGTCGGTGGAAAGCAGGGTGAAGCCGAAGGCGGTCATCGCGGGGCTCCTTCGAGCAGGCTGGCGTCGCCGTAGGAATAGAAGCGGTATCCCGAGGCGATCGCGTGGGCGTAGGCCGACTGCATCCGCTCCAGCCCGGCGAAGGCGGAGACGAGCATGAACAGCGTCGACTTCGGCAGGTGGAAGTTGGTCATCAGCCGGTCGACGGCGCGGAAGCGGTAGCCGGGGGTGAGGAAGATCGCGGTCTCGCCGGCGAACGGATGAACGACGCCGTCCGCGGTCGCGGCGGTTTCGAGGATGCGGGTCGCGGTGGTGCCGACCGCGAGCAGGCGGCCGCCGTTGGCGCGCGCTGCGTTGATCGTCGCCGCGATCTCGGGCGGGATGGTGCCCCACTCGGCGTGCATCTTGTGGTCGTCGGTATCGTCCGCCTTCACCGGCAGGAAGGTTCCCGCGCCGACGTGCAGCGTCACCGCGACGCGCTTGACCCCCTTGGCGTCGAGCCGCGCGAGCAGTTCCGGGGTGAAGTGCAGCCCGGCGGTCGGCGCGGCGACCGAGCCTTCCTCGCGCGCGTAGACGGTCTGGTAGTCGGTCTTGTCGCGTTCGTCGGCGCCGTGGTCGCGGTGGATGTAGGGCGGCAGCGGCATCTCGCCCGCGCTTTCGAGCGCGTGGATGAGGTCGGCCCCGGCGCGGTCGAAACGCACGCCGACGTCGCCCTCGGGCGATTTGCCGGTGACCTCGGCGCGGAAGCCGCCGCCGAAATCGAGCGCGTCGCCGGTCTTGAGGCGCTTGCCCGGACGGGCGAAGGCGCGCCAGTCGGGGCCGCCCTCGGCCTTGTGCAGGAGGATTTCGACGCGCAACGGGTCGACGCCGGGGCGCAGGCGGTTGCCGTAGAGGCGCGCGGGGATCACCCGGCTGTCGTTGACGACGATCACGTCGCCGGGTTCGACGAGGTCGGGCAGATCGCGGACGATGCGGTCGGCGAGCGCGTCGGGGCGCACGTGCAGGAGGCGCGCGGCGTCGCGCGGGCTCACCGGACGCTCGGCGATACGCTCGCGCGGCAGGTCGAAATCGAAGGCGTCGACGCGCATGGAGTTCCCTGGCCAGAGGCGAAAGCGGCGGAGTAGCCCAGCCCCGCCCCGGTGTCAACGCGTCAGTTCTCGGGCGTGCAATCGCCGCAGTTGACCATCGGCAGGCCGCGCCACGCCCAGCCGGTGTCGCGGGCGTTGCCGACGACGCCCTCGGGCACGTCGTAGACGGTCTTGAACCCGGCATTTTCGAGCAGCGCCGCGGCCTTGGCGGAGCGGTTGCCGGTACGGCAGATCACCCCGACCGGCTTGCGCAGATCGCCGCGCACCGCCTTTTTCGCCCCGGCGACGAAGCCCGAGGAACCGCGCGGATCGGAGAGGGTGACGAGCTTGGCGTTCTTCGGCACGCCGGTCTGCATCCATTCGCCCTGGGTGCGCACGTCGAGCAGCAGCATCTCGCCGCGCTCCATCTTCGACCACGCCTGGTGCGGCTTGAGGCCCTCGGCGGCGAACGCGGGCACGGCGGCGGCGATCGCGAGGGCGAACACGAACGGACGGAGCATCGGCAAATTCCTCAGTTCTGGGCGGTGGCCATGGCGCGGTAAGGCACCACCAGCGACGGTGCCGGGTCGGGCGCGCCGCTGAGCGGCATCCCGCGCGCGAGCGAGATCATGTCGTCGAGGAGCGGCGCGCCGGCGGCGACCGAAACCACCAGCGAATGGCTCGGGCGCGGATTGACCTCGAGGATGCAGGGCGCGCCGGCCTCGTCGAACATCACGTCGCAATCGACCAGCCAGGAGAGCCCGAGCTTCCGCGAGATGTCGCGAGCGAGGTCGCGCAGCACCGGGGAATCGAGGATTTCGTGGCCCTCGTTGGGCAGCGCGGTGTTGCGGCGGCGGCGCGCGACGACGCGCTTGGCCTCGCCCTCCCAGGAGAGCAGGTCGAGATCGTGCACCGGCTCGCACAGGCGCTTCATCACCACCACCGGGAAGAGCGCGTCGTAGACGTCGACGAAGCGGGTCATGAAGGTGTCGTAGTCCATGTGGACTTCGCGCGAGCCGAGGTATTCCTGCGCGCCGTGGATGGCGTTGCGCACCACCGAAACGCCGCGGCTCGACTGCGCGCTCGCGGGCTTCACCACCACCTCGCCGTAGAGCCCGAACATCTGCTCGACCGCCGCGACCAGACGCTCGCGCGAATCCGCCGCGCGCCAGTCCGGCACCGGCAGGCCGACCTGGGTGAACAGGCGGTAGGCTTCGAGCTTGTTGGCGAGGGTTTCGATGAGGTCGCTGCGGTTGCACGCGAGGGTGCAGCCCACCGCCGCAAAGGCCTCGGCGAACGGCGCGAGCGCGAGGGCGTCGCCGTCGGAAAGCGGCAGCACGAGGTCGGCGCGGGCATCCTCGGCGGCGCGCAGCACGCCGACGGCGAAGGTTTGCGGATCCCAGGAATCGATACAGACGAACGCGTCGGCGAAGTGCCGCGCGTTGACGTCGGTGCGGCGCTCGACCGCGACGATGCGAACGTCGTGCACCGTGCTCCGCCGCAGCCGCATGATCGTGTCCGCGGCCATCTCGATGCCCACGGACGTCAGTATCACCGTATACGCCACTCAAACCCCACCACGCGGAAACGCATCAGAACAGCTTTAACAAGATAGCACCCTGAGGCGTAAGGGTCGCGCACGTTGTCGCCATCGGGGTGATTTCCCATATGTAATTGGTCATAACACGCAGCGACCTCGGGAGACACCCCGCGATGGGGAAAGACAAGAAAGCCCACAAAGACGACAAAACCGGCAAATGCAAGAAGGACGGACCATGCGGAAAGGTGGACAAAGAGGGTCGCTGCAAGCGCTGCGGCAAACGACGAAAGTGATCGCGCCGCGGCGCCCTTCGCTCAAGTCCTTGCAATAGCTTCCGGATTCACCACGCTGGTGGGTTTGCCCGCGGCGAACGCGTTGATCTGGTCGAACACGTCGGTGAATTGCAGGTCGAACTCCTCGCGGGTGACGTAGCCGATGTGCGGCGTGCACACCGCGTTGGGGAGCGCGAGCAGCGGCTCGGTTTCCGGGGTCGCGGGTTCGCGCGCGAACACGTCCACCCCCGCCCAACCCGGCCGCCCGGCCTTCAGCGCCGCGGCCAAAGCCCCCGATTCGATCAATCCGGCGCGCGAGGTGTTGATCAAAATCGCGGTCGGCTTCATCTGCGCGAGATCGGCGGCGGTGACGATCCCCTCGGTTCCGGGCTTGAGGCGCATGTGCAGGGAGATCACGTCGCAAGCGGCGAGGAAGGTTTCCTTGTCGGGTGCGACGGTGTAGCCGTCCGACGACGCGCGCTCCCGCGATTCCGGGCGCGCCCACACCAGCACCTCCATGCCGAAGGCGCGCGCGTAGCCAGCCACCACCTTGCCGATCCGCCCGTAGCCGTAGATGCCGAGGGTCTTGCCGCGCAGCGTCGTTCCCATCCCCGCGAGCCAGGCGCCCGCCTTGAGCGAGGCGGCCTGCTCGGGGATGCGGCGCGCGACCGCGAGCAGCAGCCCCCAGGTGAGCTCGGCGGCGGCGTAGGAGGGCGTGCCCTCGTGCTGGCTCGACGACACCACCACCCCGGCGCGGGTGCAGGCGTCGACGTCGATGTGCGGATAGACGCTGCGCTGGCTGATCAGCCGCAGGTTCGGCAGGCGCTCGATCAGCGGCGCGCGGATCTGGGTGCGCTCGCGGATCAGCACCAGCGCCTCGGCGTCCTTCAGGCGATCGGCGAGGATGCCGACGTCCTCGACGTGATCGGTCCACACCGTCACCTCGTGATCGGCGAGCTTCGCAAAGCAGGGCAGCCCGCGCAGGGTATCGAACCAGTCGTCGAGTATCGCCACTTTCATCGTCTTCCTCCCGGTTTTCCAGAAACATGGGAGCGGCGACGCGGCAATCAATCGGGACGACGTTCCAGGTTTTGTTACGTCTCTGGCATCAACGCGTTACATTTTGCCGGCAGGATCGCGACATATCCCGAGGCCGTCCCGCCTCGCGGACGCGCGTTTTCACCATCCGAGGACCGACCCGTGCGGACCATCCGAAATGTCTTCTGGGGGCTTCTCGCCCTCGTCTCCCTGTTGTGGCTCGCCGCCGAGCCCGGCGTATTCCAGTCCGCGTCGTTCTTCGCGCTGCGCAATGCGATGGTGCAGTACTCCGGCATCGTCGCGATCGTCTGCATGAGCGTGGCGATGATCCTCGCGGCGCGGCCGCGCTGGCCGGAAGCCCGGCTCGGCGGGCTCGACAAAATGTATCGGCTGCACAAGTGGCTCGGCATCGGCGCGCTCGGTTTCGCGGTCGGCCACTGGCTGTGGGCGAACGGACCGAAGTGGGCGGTCGGCTGGGGCCTGCTCGAACGCCCGCAGCGCGGCCCGCGGGTCGCGCCCGACGGATGGATCGCGCAAGCCTTTTCGGCGCTGCGCGGCACCGCCGAAGGCGTCGGCGAATGGGCGTTCTACGCCGCCGCGCTGCTGATCGTCCTCGCGCTGCTGAAGTGGCTGCCCTATCGCCAGGTGTTCAAAACCCACCGCATCCTCGCGGTCAGCTACCTCGTTCTGGTGTTCCATTCGGTGGTGTTGACCAACCTCGGCTACTGGACCACGCCGGTCGGCGCGGTGCTCGCGGTGCTGCTCGCGGGCGGAACCTGGTCCGCGATCGTGGTGCTGCTGCGCCGCGCGGGCCTCGCGCGCCGGGTCGAGGGCACTATCGCCGAGATGCGCTACCATCCGGAAATGCGGGCGCTCGAAACCCGCGTCGCGCTACGCGGCGTCTGGCCGGGGCACAAGGCCGGGCAGTTCGCCTTCGCCCTCGCCGACGGTGCGGAGGGCGCGCACCCCTTCACCATCGCCTCG
>QKGW01000531.1 GCA_003250275.1 Alphaproteobacteria bacterium | reverse complement strand
TTCGAGGTGAAGATCGCGAGGCGGCGGGAGACGTCGACGCGGTCGGGGTAGCCGTCCTTGTTCTTGTCCTCGTAGTTGGGGAAGCCAGCGTCGTCGTAGACGCCGACCTTCTGGCGCATCTCCTCGCCCGGCTTGTCGTCGTCGACGGTGCCGACGATCGAGATGCCGTGGGTGTGGTCGCCGGTGACGACGATCAGGGTATCGGGATGCTTGGCGGCGAAAGCGCGGGCGACGCCCACCGCCTTGTCGAACTCGATGGTGTCGACGATCGCGCGCTCCCAATCCATCGGGTGCGACATTTTGTCGATCGACGCACCCTCGACCATCAGGAAGAAGCCCTCGGGATTCCCCGACAGGCGGTCGAGCGCCGCCTCGGTCATCTCGACGAGGCCGGGCTGGTCGGGGAACTTCGCCACCGTGCCCTTCTTCAGGAACTTGCGGTCGAGAAGCGTATCCATGTTGCCGGGGTGGAAGAGGCCGAGGAGCTTGCCCGACTTCGGCGCGGCCGCGAGTTCGGCGGAGCTGGTCGCGAGCGCGTAGCCCGCGTCCTTGAACATCGCGATGTAGTCCTTGTCGTCCTTGCGCTTCGAGCCCGGAATGCCCTTGGCGAGGAAGTAGGCCGAGCCGCCGCCGAGGATCACCTCGGGCTTCACGCCGTAAAACATCCCGACGATGTCGGCCTTGTCGCCGCGCTTGCGGGTGTGGGCGACCACCGCCGCCGGGGTGGCGTCCTCGATCTCGGCGGTGGAGACCACGCCGATCGATTTCTTGCCGGTGCGGCGCAACGCCTCGGCGATGGTCTCGACCTTGGGGTCGTCCTGGGTCGCCGGGGTGCGGTCGGCGTAGACGCCGAGCGCGTTGACGCGGCTCTTGTGGCCGGTCATGTAGGCCGACATGGTGTTGGCGCTGTCGGTGGCGATCGAGTGGGTCGACGAGGTGCCGATCATCGCCATGTGGTCGAGGTCGTCCATCGCGAGGCGGCCGTCGGCCTTGCCCTCGGTCATCCCCTTGCTCATCAGCCGCGCGGCGGTGCGGTGCGCCACCGAAAGGCCGTCGCCGAGCAGGAAGATCACGTTTTTCGCCTTCGGCCTAGCGGCGGTGCCGTAGACCTGCCAGGTGACGGACTTGGTCTCGTCGCCCGCCTTCGCCACCACCGTGTAGGTGCCCGGCGCGGCGATCGAAACGTCGCGCAGGATCAGGGCCGAGCCCATCACCCCGCCCTTCTTGTCCTTCTCCTCGGAGACGAACTGGGCGCTGCCGCCGAGGACGGAGAGGCCATCCTTGCCGTTGACCGTGACTTTCACCGCATCGGGCGCGACCACGCCCGAAAACTCGACCTTGAAGTCGAACGGCGAGCCCGCGAGGATCGTCGCCCGATCGAGCGGATAGACGGTCGCCGCCTGGGCCGCGCCCGAGAGCACCGTGGTCGCCGCGAGGAACGCAAAAAGGGTGCGCATCTTCAGCCTCTTCCTTGGGGAATGGAGAATGCGTCGATCTTACGTAGGGTGCCGCGCGTCCGGGCGTGACAGTTGCGTGATTCTCGTTGGGGAATGCCCGGATTTTTTGCATAAGTCGAATTCGCATTGAATTCAGGCATATCGCTCCCAGGTGTGACATTCCCCTTTCGCTTATCGGAGACCGCCATGCGCACGCCATGCCTCGCCCTTGCGGCGTTGTTGTTCGTCGTTCCGCCCGCTCTCGCGCAAACCACCTGGGAACTCATCGACGAGTATCCCGCCACCGCCATTCCCGGCGAGGCGGACGCGTTCTTCGCCCAGGAAGTGGCCACGCGCACCCAGGGCGCACTGGTGGTCACGCCGCTGCCGTCGGCGAAATCGGGCCTGCGCTCCAAGGATCAGCTCGCCGCGGTCGCCGACGGACGCTACGCGATGGCCAACAGCTTCGGCGGCGCGCTCGCGGCGGAAAGCCCGGTGTACCTGCTCTCCTCGCTGCCGTTCGTCACCGCTTCGGCGGCGGACGCGCGCAAGCTCTACGAAAAGGCCAAGCCGCTCTACGAAAAGCAGCTCGCCGCGCGCGGCCAGAAGCTCCTGTTCGTCACGCCGTGGCCGCCCTCGGGGATCTGGTCGGCGAAGGCGGTGGACGGCGCGGACGCGCTCAAGGCGCTCAAGATCCGCACCTACGACCAAACCGGCACCGAGATGTTCAAGAAGACCAGCGCCTCGGCGAACGTGATTTCCTACGCCGACCTGCCGCCCAAGCTCGAATCCGGCGAGATCAACGCGGTGCTCTCCTCGGGCGACGGCGGCGCGGGCCGCCAGCTGTGGAAGTTCCTGCCGCACTTCTCCGAGATCACCTACGCCGTGCCGCTCTCCTTCGGCACCGTATCGCTGGCGAAGTGGAACGCCCTCGACGCGCAGACCCAGGCGGCGGTTGCCGCGGCGGGCGACGCCACCACCGCCCACCAGTGGGAGGCGCTTTCGGGCCGCGTCGCCGCCAACTACGTGCGGATGCGCGAGAACGGCGTGACCATCGACGAGCACCCGCCGGCGGCGGTGATGACGCCGCTGCGCGAGACCGCCCAGGCGACCCTCGCCGACTGGAAGGCCAAGGCCGGGCCGGATGCGGCGAAGGTGCTCGACGACTTCCTCGCCAACCGCTGAAATCCGGTATTCGGGCCCCATATCCAGGGCAGCGATGCGTACCGGACACTCCGATGGCGGACCATAGCGACTCCGGCCTCCTGCTTTCGACCTCGCCGCCGAGCCCCACCCAGGTGCGGCTCGCGGCGACCGTCGTCGCGGCCCTGCTCGCTGGGCTCGCTACCGCCGCGCCGGTCGCCACCCATCCCCTCGACGGCACCGAAATCCTCCTGCCGGTCTACGCCGCGCTGGTCACGGTCAACGACCTGATCACCGCGGCGCTGCTGCTTTCGCTGTTCGCAATCGAGCGCTCGCGCGGCATCCTCGCGCTCGCCTCGGGCTATCTGTTCTCGGCGCTTCTGGTCGCGCCGTGGGCGCTCACCTTCCCCGGCGTGTTCGATCCGGCGGGGCTGCTCGCCGATCAGTACCAGGCGACCGCCTGGATCGCCGCGGCGCGGCGCGTCGGCTTCCCGCTGTTCGTGCTCGTCTACGCGCTCGCGCGCGACCGCCGCCCCGCCTTCGCCGCCTCGCCTGGCCCCGCCGTGCGCGCGGTGGCCGGAGTGGTCGCCGGGGTGGCAGCGGGGGCCGCCGCGGTCGCGGCGGTCGCGATCCTCGCCGAGCCGTGGCTGCCGCGGCTGATGCTCGACGCGCGCCACATCGCCCCGGCGTGGCGCTTCGTCCCGCTCGTCGCGATGACGCTCTACGCGCTCTGCCTCGTCGCGCTCGTCCGCCGCGGCCGCGCCGCGCTCGATCTCTGGGTCGGCGTGGTGGTGATCTCGCTCGCGATCGAGCTGCTGCTGCTCTCCTACCTTTCCTCCGGCGGACGCTTCAGCCTCGGCTGGTGGGCCGGGCGGTTCTACGGTCTCGTCTCCGCGAGCGTGATCCTGATCGTGCTGCTCGCCGAGACCACGTCGCTTTCGGCGCGCCTCGCGCGGCTCACGGTGTCCGAGGCGCGCGCCCGCGCCGCGCGCATCACCGCGCTCGAAGCGCTCTCCGCCACCATCGCGCACGAGGTCAACCAGCCGCTCGCGAGCATGGTCACCAACGCGGGCGCGGGCCTGCGCTGGCTCGACCGCCCCGAGCCCGACCTCGGCGAGGCGCGCCACGCGCTCGCGCGCATCGCCGCCGACGGCCACCGCGCGGGCGAACTCGTCGCCGGGATCCGCGCGATGTTCAAGGGCGAGCCCGTCGCCGCGCGCGCGCCGGTCGACCTCGCCGCGCTGGTTGCCGAAACCCTGCGCTGCCTCGAACGCGACGCGCGCCTCGGCCACGTCGCGGTCGAGACCGACCTCGCGCCCGGCCTGCCGCCGGTCTACGCCAACGCGGTGCAGCTGCGCCAGGTGATCGCCAACCTCGCCGCCAACGCCATCGACGCGATGGCGCCGGTCACCGGGCGCGCCCGCGTGCTGCGGGTGAGCGCGCGGACGGCCGCGCCCGGCGAGGCGGTGGTGACGGTGGCGGATACCGGCATCGGCTTCGGCGACGCGGGTCCCGAGCGGTTCTTCGCACCGTTCGTCACCACCAAATCCGAAGGGCTCGGCATGGGTCTGATGTTCTGCCGCGCGGTGATCGAGGCGCACGGCGGGCGGATCTGGGCCGAGGCCAACCGGCCCGAGGGCGCGGTGTTCGCCTTCGCCCTGCCCCTCGCCACGGGAGCGCCGCGATGACCGCCACCGCCGTATTCGTCATCGACGACGACCCCGAGGTCCGCGCCGCCTACGCGAGCCTGCTGCGCTCGGTCGGGCACCGCGTGGTTGGCTACGCCGACGCCGACGCCTTCCTCGCCGGGGACCGGCCCGATTGCCCCGCCTGCCTGATCCTCGACGTGCGCCTGCCGGGCAAGAGCGGCCTCGAATTCCAGCGCGAACTCGGCGCGCACGGCATCGGCATTCCCGTGGTGTTCGTCACCGGCCACGGCGACATTCCGATGTCGGTGGCGGCGATGAAGGCGGGCGCGCTCGAATTCCTCACCAAGCCGTTCCGCGATCAGGACCTCCTCGACGCGGTGCACCGCGGCCTCGCGCTCGACCGCGAGCGGCGCGCCGCCGACGCGCTGCTCTCGCAACTGCGCAGCCGCTTCGAAAGCCTCACCGCGCGCGAACGCGAGGTGATGGACTGGGTCGCCCAGGGCCACCCCAACAAGGTGATCGCCAACGCCCTCGACCTCTCGGAAGTGACGGTCAAGGTTCACCGCGCGCAGGCGATGCGGAAGATGGGCGCGGGCTCGCTCGCCGAACTCGTGCGCATCGCCGACCGCCTCGCGGCGATGCCAAAGGCGAACGGAGCCGAACCCTCGGGATAATTGGCGCGCCCCTCCCGCGTTCCCATCGTCTTGTCCCTACACCGCAACCGACGAGGTACAGACGATGCCAGCGATCACGACCTCCGACGGAACCGAGATCTACTACAAGGACTGGGGCGCGAAGGATGCTCCGCCGGTGGTGTTCCACCACGGTTGGCCGCTCTCCGCCGACGACTGGGACGCCCAGATGATGTTCTTCCTCGGGAAGGGCTTCCGCGTCGTCGCCCACGACCGCCGCGGCCACGGGCGCTCGACCCAGACCGACACCGGCAACGAGATGGACACCTACGCCGCCGACGTCGCCGCGCTCACCGACGCGCTCGACCTCAAGAACGCCGTGCACGTCGGCCACTCCACCGGCGGCGGCGAGGTCGCGCGCTACGTCGCCCGCGCCAAACCGGGCCGCGTCGCCAAGGCGGTACTGATCGGCGCGGTGCCGCCGATCATGCTCAAGACCCCGAACAATCCCGGCGGCCTGCCGATCGAGGTGTTCGACGGCTTCCGCGCCGCCCTCGTCGCCAACCGCGCGCAGTTCTTCCTCGATGTCCCTGCCGGGCCGTTCTACGGCTTCAACCGCCCCGGCGCGACGGTCAGCCAGGGAGTGATCGAGAACTGGTGGCGGCAGGGAATGATGGGCGGCGCCAAGGCCCATTACGACTGCATCAAGGCGTTCTCCGAAACCGATTTCACCGACGACCTCAAGGCAATCGCCGTGCCCACGTTGGTGATGCACGGCGACGACGATCAGATCGTCCCCTACGCGGACTCCGCGCCGCTCTCCGCCGAACTGCTCGAAAACGGCACCCTCAAGACCTATCCGGGCCTGCCGCACGGCATGTGCACCACCCACCCCGAGGTGATCAACCCCGACCTCCTCGCCTTCATCCAGTCCTGAACAGGAGCGACCGATGATCAATCCGAAGCTCGAACTGCTCACCCCGAAGAACTGCCAGCTGATCTTCATCGACCATCAGCCGCAGATGGCGTTCGGCGTCCAGTCGATCGACCGCCAGGCGCTCAAGAACAACGCGGTCGCGCTCGCCAAGGCGGCCAAGGTGTTCGGCATTCCGACCACGATCACCACGGTCGAGACCGAAAGCTTCTCGGGCTACACCTACCCCGAGCTGCTCGAGGTGTTCCCCGACGCGCCGGTGCTCGAACGCACCTCGATGAACTCGTGGGACGACCGCAAGGTGCGCGACGCCCTCGCCACCAACCGCCGCACCAAGGTGGTGGTCTCGGGCCTGTGGACCGAGGTGTGCAACAACTCCTTCGCGTTCTCCGCGATGCTCGAAGGCGGCTACGAGATCTACATGGTCGCCGACGCCTCGGGCGGCACCTCGAAGGACGCCCACGACTATTCGATGCAGCGGATGATCCAGGCCGGCGTGGTGCCGATGACCTGGCAGCAGGTGCTGCTCGAATGGCAGCGCGACTGGGCGCGCCGCGACACCTACGACGGCGTGATGGACATCGTGCGCGAGCACTCGGGCGCCTACGGCATGGGCGTCGA
>QKGW01000232.1 GCA_003250275.1 Alphaproteobacteria bacterium | reverse complement strand
CCCGCTCTGCGCCCTCAACCGCGGCGTCAACGCCCGCGCGGTCGGCGATTTCGACCGTCTGCTCGCGCGCGGCCCCAAACCCGCGCCGGGATGGGACGACTACCGCCGCCGCCTCGACGCGCTCGACCGCGACGACGCCATCGACGGACGCTGCTCGCTCGGCCTCAACTGGCTGGTCGAAACCCTCGCGGCGGCGACGCGCGAGTTTTCCGCCGTGCTCGCGCGCGGCGAGGCGTCGCTGCCCGAGCTGCTGCGCGCCCACGTCGCGTGCGCCGAGGCGCTCGCGGGCGACGTCGAGACCGAGGGATGGGAAGCGCTGTGGCGCGGCGAGGACGGCGAGGCGATGCAGGCGTTCGCGGTCGAGGCGCTGGAGGCAACCGCGCCGCTCGGGCCGATCCCAACGGCGCTCTACGCCCTGGTGTTCGAACACCTGATCGCGCCGGTGGCGGTGCGCCCGCGCTACGGCCGCCACCCGCGCGTCCACGTGCTCGGCCCGCTCGAAGCGCGGATGCAGCCCGCCGACGTGATGATCCTCGGCGGCATGAACGAGGGCACCTGGCCGCGCCAGCCCGCGCCCGACCCGTGGATGAGCCGCCGGATGCGCGAGGCGTTCGGCCTGCCCGCGCCGGAGCGCCGCATCGGCCTCGCCGCGCACGACGTGCTGATGGCGTGCGGCGCGCCCGAGGTGATCTTCACCCGCGCCGCCAAGGCGGGCGGCGCGCCGACCGAGCCGTCGCGCTGGCTGCGCCGCCTCGACGCGGTGCTCGCGGCGGCGGGCAAGGGTCTCGCCCTGCCGCAGGGGCCGTGGCGCGCCTGGGCGATCGAACTCGACGCCGCGCCCGCGGTGGTGCCGCCGCTGCGTCCGCCGACGCCGTGCCCGCCGGTCGAGGCGAGGCCGCGCCGCCTCTCCGCGACCCACGTCGAGATGCTGCGGCGCGACGCCTACGGCGTCTACGCCAAGTACGTGCTCGGCCTGCGCAAGCTCAAGGACCGCGAGGAGCAGACCTCGCCCGCCGACCTCGGCAATCTGATGCACGGCATCCTCGAAGACTTCGTCCGCGCGGGCGGGGCATCCACCGACCCCGACGCGCGCCAGAGCCTCCAGGCGCTCGCCGACGCGCGGCTCGCGGCGCACGCGGTGCCGCCCGAGCTTGCGCCGTTCTGGCGCGCCCGCATCGGCCGCGCGCTCGACTGGTTCGTCGCCACCGACGCCGCGCGCCGCCCCGGAATCGCCGCCTCGGCGGTGGAAGCCTGGGGCAGCTGGAGCTTCGCGCCGCCCACGGGCGTGCCGTTCGAGGTGTTCGCCAAGGCCGACCGCATCGACGTCGACGCCGAAGGCCGCGCCACGGTGATCGACTACAAGACCGGCATTCCGCCGACGCAGAAGGCGGTTGCGGCGGGCTACGCGCCGCAGTTGCCGCTCGAAGGCGCGATCCTCCGCCACGGCGGTTTCGAAGGGGTCGCGGCGGCGGAAGTCGCGGGGCTCGAATACTGGCGCATCAATGGCGCGGGGGCGGGCGGCACGCTGGTTTCGCTCAAGGACACCGAAGCCCTGGTCGCCGAGGCGGAGGAGGGCATCCGCGCCCTCGTCGCGCACTACGACCACCCCGAGACCCGCTACATCCCGCGCGCGGCGGAAGGCTTCGCGCCGAGCTATTCCGACTACCTGCTGCTCGAACGCCTCGCCGAATGGAAGGCGGCGGAGACGGAGGGCGAGCCGTGACCGAACCGCGCAATCTCCTGATCGAGCGCGCCGAGGCGGCGCAGCGCCGCGCCTCCGACCCCGAATTCTCGGTGTGGGTGGAAGCGAGCGCGGGCTCGGGCAAGACCAAGGTGCTCACCGACCGGGTGCTGCGCCTGCTCCTCGCCGGGGTGCAGCCCGGGCGCATTCTCTGCCTCACCTTCACCAAGGCGGCGGCGGCGGAAATGGCCAACCGCGTCTCCGCGCGCCTCGCCGCGTGGGCGTCGCAGCCCGCCGCCGATCTCGATGCCGAACTCGCCCGCCTGCAGGGCCGCGCGCCCGAGGTGGCGGAGATCGCCACCGCGCGGCGGCTGTTCGCGGCGGTGCTCGACGCGCCCGACGGCCTGCGCATCGAGACCCTGCACGGCTTCTGCCAGGGGCTGCTGCGGCGCTTCCCGGTCGAGGCCGGGGTGTCGCCGACCTTCGATGTGCTCGACGAGCGCCGCGCCGCCGAGATGCTGCGCCGCGCGCGGGAGACGGTGTTCCGCACCGCCGCGCCGGGCTCGGACCTCGACCGCGCGATCGGCGCGATCACCGACCTCGTCTCGGATTCCACCTTCCCCGACCTGATCGCCGCGGTCACCGCGTCGCGCGGGCGGATCGTCCGCGCGATGCGCGCCTGGGGCGGGCGCGACGCGCTGCTCGCGGGCCTTTCCGATTACCTCGGCGTCGACCCAAAGGCGGACGCCGCCGCCGTGCTCGCCGCCGCCTGCCGCGACGACGCCTGCGACGTGACCGCGCTGCGGTCTCTCTGCCGCGCGCTGATCGAGGGCGGAGGCAAGACCGACGGCAAGTCCGGCGCGGCGATGGCGGCGTGGCTGTCCGCCGCCGAGGCCGAGCGCCCGGCGCTATGGGAGAGCTACGTCGAGGCCTTCCTCACCCAGAAGGGCGAGCCGCGCAGCACCAAGTCGTATCCCTCCAAGGGCGCGGTGGCGCTGCTGCCCGAGGGGGCGGAAATTCTGATCGTCGAGCAGGACCGGCTGATCCGCGTGCAGGAGACCCTCGCAGCGGTGCGGATGCGCGACGCGACGCGGCATCTCGTCGTCCTCGCCGACGCGGTGTTCGCCTCCTACGCGCGGCAGAAGGCGGCGGGCGGCTGGCTCGATTACGACGACTTGATCCAGAAGGCGCGCGACCTGCTCGCCCTCGCCGAGGCGCGCCCGTGGGTGCTCTACAAGCTCGACGGCGGCCTCGACCATATCCTCGTCGACGAGGCGCAGGACACCTCGCCCGACCAGTGGGAAGTCGTCGACGCGCTCTCCTCGGAGTTCTTCGCCGGGCTCGGCGCGCGCGGCGAGACGGTGCGCACGGTGTTCGCGGTCGGCGACGTCAAGCAGTCGATCTACCGCTTCCAGGGAGCGGACCCGGAGATGTTCCTCGGCCAGAGCGCGCGCGTCGCCGAGGCCGCGGCGGTCGCCGAACTCGGCTTCGCGCGGGTGCCGCTCGACGTCTCGTTCCGCTCGGTGCAGGCGGTGCTCGACGCGGTCGACGCGACCTTCGACGGCGCGGTCGCGGGCGACGGCGTGCGCATTCCCGGCCGCGACCCCGCCGAGCAGCGTCACCTCGCCGCGCGCGCGGGCCAGCCCGGCCTGGTCGAGCTGTGGCCGTGCCTGCCGACCCCCGAAGCCGCGCCGGAAGCGCCGTGGAACCCGCCGGTCGAGCGCCTCCGCGTCGCCTCCGCCGCGACCCGCTGCGCGCAGCTCGTCGCCGACCGCATCGCGCGCATGGTCGGGGCCGAGGGCGCGCCGGAAATCCTCGCAGCGCAAGGCCGCCCGATCCGCGCCGGCGACGTGATGGTGCTGGTGCAGAAGCGCGATGCCTTCCAGACCGACCTGATCCGGGCGCTGAAGGCGCGCGGCGTCGGCGTCGCGGGCGCGGACCGCCTCGACCTCGCCGGACACATGGCGGTGCAGGACTTGCTCGCCGCCGCCGAGGCGGCGCTGCTGCCGGGCGACGATTTGCTGCTCGCGTCGGTGCTCAAGGGGCCGTTCTTCGGCTGGAGCGAGGAGGCGCTGTTCGCGCTCTGCCATGGCCGCGCCGGATCGGTGCGCGCCGCCCTCGACATCCGCGCCCGCGCGGGCGATGCGGCGGCGGCGGAAGCGGCGGCGAAGCTCGACGCCTGGGGCGAGGCGGCGCGCGGATTGCGCCCGTTCGCGTTCCTCGCGCGGCTGCTCGACGCCGAGGGCGGGCGCGCCGCGCTGCGCCGCCGGATGGGGGCGGAGGTCGACGACCCGCTCGACGAGGTGCTCGACCTCGCGCAGGGCTACGAGCGCGATCACGCCGGATCGGTGCAGGGCTTCCTCGCGTGGTTCGCGGCGGGCGACGTGGAGATCAAGCGCGACCTCGAACAGGGCGCGGCGGGGCAGGTGCGCATCCTCACCGTCCACGGCGCGAAGGGATTGCAGGCGCCGGTGGTGTTCCTGCCGCAGACCGCCAACGGCCCGGGCAAGTCGCCCGAGCTCGAATGGGCGCACGCCGCGGGCAGGCCGCTGCCGTTGTGGAAACCGCCGCACCACGGCGCGTGCGACGGCTTCAGCCGCGCTGCCGAGGCGCGCAAGGCCGAGGACGCGCGCGAAAGCCGCCGCCTGCTCTACGTCGCGATGACCCGTGCCGAGGACCGCCTCTACGTGTGCGGCTGGGACGGCAAGCGCGCGGCGCCGGAGGGCTGCTGGCACGATCTCGTCGCCGAGGGCGTCGGGCGGATCGCCTCCGAGATCGCGGACGACGCGCTCGGCGCGGCGTTCGGCCAGCCCACCGCGCTGCGGCGCTATGTCGGCGTCGGCGCGGCGACCGCGCAGGCGAAACCCGCCGCCGCCGCGCCGGTGGCGGACGCGCCGCCGCTGCCCGCCTGGGTCTCCGCGCCCGCGCCCGCGGAGCCGGACCCGGCACGGCCGCTCACGCCGTCGCGTCCCGAGGCCGAGCCGCCGGTCGCCTCGCCGCTCGCCGATGCGGGCATCGACCGTTTCCGCCGCGGCAATCTCGTCCACCGGATGCTCGAAACCCTGCCGGACCTTGCCCCCGCCGCGCGCGCGGACGCGGCGGCGCGCTATCTCGCCGGGGCTGCCGAGGACTGGAGCGATGCGGCGCGCGCGGCGCTCGTGCGCGAGGCGATGGCGGTGCTCGAACACCCCGACGCCGCGCCGCTGTTCGCGCCCGGCTCGCGCGCCGAGGTGGCGATCGCGGGCATGGTCGGCGCGGGGAGCGGCGTGCGCCTGCTCGCGGGGCGGATCGACCGCCTCGCCTTCGATGGCGACGCCGTGCTCGTCGCCGACTTCAAGACCAACCGCCCGCCGCCCGCCTCGCCCGAAGAGGTCTCCGAGGTTTACCGCCGCCAGCTCGCGCTCTACCGCGCCGCGCTCGCGGCGATGTTCCCGGAGCGGCGGGTGCGCACCTTCTTGGTGTGGACCGATGGGCCGAGCGTGATGGAAGTCACGCCGGAGGCATGATCGGGCCGCGTGGGGGGTGGCAATCCGGTGTCCGAGGTCTTATAGAATAAACCGAGGAACATGTTTTACTCATAAGCCCGCTAACGGCGAACAATGCAGAGGTTATAGGCGATGCGGCAAGTCACGGATGCGACCTTCGAGACCGAGGTTGAACAGGGCAAGGGTTTGATTCTCGTGGATTTCTGGGCGGAATGGTGCGGCCCCTGCCGCCAGATCGCGCCGATCCTCGAAGAGATCGATTCGGCCATGGGCGACAAGATCTCGATCGTGAAGCTCAACATCGACGACAACCCGTCGACCCCGACCCGCCTCGGCGTGCGCGGCATCCCGACGCTGATGCTGTTCAAGGACGGCCACGTCGTCTCCACCAAGATCGGCGCGCTCCCGAAGTCGCAGCTGGTCAAGTGGCTCGAGACCTCCGTCTGATCCAAGCGTTCGGCGCCCCCTGAGCGGGGCGTCGCCCGGCTGGGGGGCGGAGCATGGGGCAGACCTTTCCCGACATTTCCGATGCGGACGGCGGGTTCGCGCCCGATGGCGCGTGCGCGCTGCACGCGCCTGCGCATCTCAACGCCGCGGCGGTCACCAACGGCCACCTCCCGAGGGCGCTGGCCGAGGGTTTCTGCTGGGCCGATTTCGCCCCCGGCGACGGCCTGAACGCCGCGATCCACGCCGCCGCCAACCCCGGCGGGCGGTTCTTCGCCCCCGGCTGCGGCGCTCGCGGCGCGGCGCTCGCCGCGCATCTCGACAACCTTTCCTGCGATCCCGCCGACCTGCCGCCGCTCGATTTCGCGGTGTGCGACGGCGGTCTCGCGCAGTTGGGCGACGCCGCCCGCACCGCCCGCATCGGCGAGATCGCAGCGGCGCTCAAGCCGGGCGGCATCCTCCTCCTCGGCTATCACGCGTTGCCCGGTTTCGCGGCGATGATGCCGCTGCGCGACCTGCTCCATTCGCTCACCGCCGATCACGAACAGGTTCCCGCGCGGCGGGTCGCGGCGGCGCTCGACTGGGCCGAGCAGGCCGACGCCGCGGGCAGCCGCTTCCTTGCCGATCATCCGGCGGTGCGCCGCCGCCTCGCCGGGCTCGCCAGGCTTTCGCCCGAGGGCGCGTCGGCGGAGCTGTTCGGGCCGCACCTCAAGCCGTTCCACTTCGCCCAGGTCGAAACCTCGTGCCGCGCGGCGGGGCTCGCGTTCGCGGGCAACGCGCGGCTGTTCCTCAACATGCTCGACCTCGCGGTGCGGC
>QKGW01000568.1 GCA_003250275.1 Alphaproteobacteria bacterium | reverse complement strand
TATTTATGAAGATACTTAACCTCCCTCTCCCACCACACCTTGGCATCGATCGCGACCTCGCGTTCATTGAACGTGGCCAGCCGCTCTTCGATTGCAACCGTATCGCCGTCGCGCCTGAGCACGGCGAGAACGTCCTGCACCGCGCGGATCGCGGCGCGCTGCGTCTGAGAGGGGTAGATGCCGATGCGGAAGCCGATTTCCTCGAGTCTCCGGCTCGGCAGCGGCGGCGTCTTGCCGCCGGCAAAGATATTGGCGAGCGCCGGGCCGTTGATCCGCTTCGCCACCGCGATCAACTCGTCCTCGCTCTGCGGCGCCTCGACGAAGCCGACATCCGCACCCGCTTCGAGGTAGGCGTTGACACGGTCGATGGCGGCATCGAGCCCTTCCACCGCGCGGGCGTCGCTGCGCGCGATGATGACGATGTCGGCGTCGCGGCGGGTGTCGACGAGCGCGTGGATCTTGCCGACCATCTCCTCGACCGGGACCACCGCCTTGCCCTCGTAATGGCCGCACTTCTTCGGCGCGACCTGATCCTCGATGTGGAACCCGGCGACGCCCGCGCGCTCGTATTCGCGCATCGTGCGCACCGCGTTGAGGGCGTTGCCGTAGCCGGTGTCCATGTCGGCGATCACCGGGATCGTCACCGCGTCGACGACGCGGGCGAGCAACTGCACGTTCTCGGTCATCGTCAGGATGCCGAAGTCCGGGTAGCCCTGCGACCGCGACACCCCACCGCCGGTGATGTAGACCGCTTCGAACCCGGCGTTCTGGACGAAGCGCGCGGTCATCGGATCGTAGGCGCCGGGCGCGATGGTGTAGTCCTCGCGCGCGATCAGGTTCCGCAGCACCTTGCCTGTACCCATCACCGTCTCCCTTCCTCGAAGCCGAACAGCGCCGCCGGGGTGCGGACGAAGATCGCCTCGCGCGCGGCGGCGTCGGGAACCCACTCGGCGAGGGCGTCGAGAAGGCGGGCGTAGCTCTGGCTGTCCTCGAACGACACCCATGGCCAATCGCTGCCCCAGAGCAGGCGCTGCGGCCCGCCCGCGGCGAGCAGCGCGGCGGCATAGGGCGCGGCGGGGGCGCCGCCCAAGCGATAGGGCGCGGAGAGCTTGACCCAGGTGTCGCCCGCCGCGATCGCGTCGAGCACGGTGCGGAACCCCGCGCCGCCGACGCCGGTCTCGGCCTCGGGCGAACCGAAATGGTCGACCACCACCATCGCGCCGCTGCGGCGGATCGTCGGCAACACGTCGGCGAGCTTCGCGCCTTCGAGATAGATCTCGACGTGCAGCCCGGCGTCGCGCGCGCGGGCGAACAACGCCTGGTATTCGCGGGAAGCGGCATCGGGGAGGCCGTCGCGGCGGAACCAGTTGAGGCGGATGCCGCGCACCCCGCCGGCGAACAGCGCCGCAAGGTCGCCCTCGGACGCATCGGTGGAAACGATCGCGGTGCCGCGCAGGCGGTCGGGATGACGCGCGAGCGCGTCGAGCAGCAGCGAATTGTCGGTGCCGTAGAAGCTCGGCTGGATGAGCACGCCGTGCGACACGCCGTGGGCGTCGAGCACGCCGAGGAATTCCTCGGGCGTGACGTCCCGCTTCGGCTCCGAATGCCGCGACGAGACGAGCGGAGCGTGGCGCAGCATCGTATGGGCATGGCAATCC
>QKGW01000298.1 GCA_003250275.1 Alphaproteobacteria bacterium | reverse complement strand
GTGGTGATGATGCCGTGCGGCTGGCTGCTCGGCAGCCGCCTCGGGCTCGGGGTGAACGGCCTGTTCGCCGCGATCCTCGCGGGCAGCATCGTTTCGTCGGTGCTGCTGTCGGTGCGGTTTCGTGTCCTTTCGGTGCGCAATCGTCACAAAATCTTGCGCGCCTCCCCCTCGACAACCTTATGAACGGAATAAGGTTCGTGCTAACCTGAGGCACGGCACACCGAGGACCCGGCAAACGATGCGAAAGGCCGCTACAGCGACGACCGCAGGCTCCCCGCAAGGGGCGGTCGCCCGGCTTTCGCGCCGCGGCTTCTGCGGGCTCGCCGCGCTCGCCCTTCTCCCCACCGCCGCCTACGCCCAGCCGGTGCGCTTCTTCCGCATCGGTGCGGGGCCGATCGGCGGCACGATGTTCCCCGCCGCCGGGTGGATCGCCGCGGCGATCAGCAACCCGCCGGGCTCGCGCCCGTGCGAGCGCAACGGCAGTTGCGGCGTGCCGGGGTTGATCGCGCTCGCCCAGTCGACCGACGGCGGCGTCGCCAACGTCGAGGCGCTGCGGAGCGGCAGCATCGACGCCGCGCTCGCCTACGCCAGCACCGCCCACGCGGCGCTCACCGGCATCGGTGCGTTCGCCAAGCGCGGGCCGTTCCCCGGCCTTTGCGCGGTGGCGACGCTCGCGCCCGAACTCGTCCACGTGATGGTGCAGCGCGGCGGACCGGTCAAGACGATCGCCGACCTCAAGGGCAAGCGCATCGCCGTCGGCGTCGAGACCGAGGGTCCGTCGGCGGTCGCCGAGACGGTGCTCATGGCGCACGGCCTCAAGCCGCGCCAGTATCAGGCGGTGGCGCTCAATCCCGATGCCGCCGCGGGCGCGCTCGCCGCGGGCGACATCGATGCGATGGTGTTCATGGCCCGCCCGCCCTCGGCGGTGGCGGTGCAGATGATCGCCGACCACGGCGGCATCCTCCTGCCGCTCGACCCGGACCGGATGAAGGCGGCGATCAAGACCGATCCCTACCTCTTCGTCGCCGCGATTCCGCCGGGCGCCTACGGCGCCGCCGCGCCCGCGCCGACGCTCGCGACCCTGCCGGTGATGCTGGTCAAGTCGAGCCTCGACGCCGCGCTCGTCACCGCGATGAGCCGCGCGCTCTGGCTCGCGGTCAAGGCCGCCGAGGGCGACCATCCGATCGACGCCGCGAGCTTCTCCCCCGCCCAGATCGGCCGCCGCGGCGTGCCGCTCCACCCCGCCGCCCAGGCGTTCCGCGATCTGCCCGCCGAGTCCAAGGGCTGAGGTTTTCTTCGGAAACCGTTGCAGCGGCGGCGAGGGTCGGGTAAATAGATACGATACTGAAACAAACTCCCTTCAGAACGCCGCATTCCGGCGGACATCAGCCCGCCCGAGGTATGTTCATGTCGCAAAAGCTTTCCCCCGTCGAAGCGCTGGACCTGTGGCAACGGGTGAGCGTGGAGACGGTGCGCCAGGGCTGCTCACCGTCTACCTCACGCCGCCGCCGCACACCGTGCGCGGCCTCGCCGAACTCCTGATGATCTCGAAGCCGGCGGTGACGCGCGCGGTCGACCGCCTTTCCGAACTCGGCATGGTCAAGCGCAAGGTCGACGACAAGGATCGCCGCAGCGTGCTGATCCAGCGCACGGTGAAGGGCTCGGTCTTCCTGCGGGAATTCGGCGACACCATCGTCGTCGCGAGCGGCGACGGCAACTCCGAATGAAGTTGCCGGCCGCGAACTCGATTCGCGGCCGTTACGACGCGCGGCGGCTCGATGCGCCGTCCGACCACCCAAGGGAACAGATTCTGCGGACGAAAACCCGTGGATGGCCGGGTCAAGCCAGGCCATGACGATGGGTGTCGGGTTTTGATCGGTCAGTGGAGCGGGCGACCGCCCACCCGCTCCGGACGGCCCTCGCGATCCCGGCTGGTGGGGCGGCGTCCGTCCGTAATCGACTCTACCCGAAAACGACAGGCGGCATCCAGCCACCGCTTTCTTTGCCGCCGTTACGACGCGCGGGTGAAAAGCGAGCGGACGATGTCGGTGAGGTTCACGCCGAGCTTGTCGTCGTCGGTGACGGTGACCTCGCCGCGCGCGATCAGGATGTTGTCGGCGAACACGTCGACCGGCTCGTCGGTGCGGCGGTCGAGTTCCACG
>QKGW01000015.1 GCA_003250275.1 Alphaproteobacteria bacterium | reverse complement strand
CGATCACGCGCGGCATCAGCAAGCAGCTCCTGCCGGTCTACGACAAGCCGATGATCTACTACCCCCTGAGCGTGCTGATGCTCGCGGGCGTCCGCGACATTCTGATCATCACCACGCCCGAGGATCAGGCGGGCTTCCAGCGCCTGCTGGGCTCCGGCGAGCAGTGGGGGGTGAACCTTTCCTACGCGGTGCAGCCGCACCCCGAGGGCATCGCCCAGGCGTTCGTGATCGGCAAAGAGTTCATCGGCGGCGAGCGCGTCGCGCTGGTGCTTGGCGACAACATCTTCTATGGCCACGGCTTCACCGATCTGCTGCGTGCGGGCGTCGCCAACTCCGGCGCGACGGTGTTCGCCTATCAGGTGCAGGATCCGGAACGCTACGGCGTCGTCAGCTTCGACGCGACCGGCAAGGCGACGGCGATCGAGGAAAAGCCGAAGGCGCCGAAATCGAACTGGGCGGTGACCGGGCTCTACATGTACGACGCCGACGTCGTCGAGGTCGCCGCGGCGCTGCCGCCCTCGGCGCGCGGCGAGATCGAGATCACCGACGTCAACGCGCACTACCTCGCCGCCGGACGCCTGCGCGTCGAACGCATGGGGCGCGGCTACGGCTGGCTCGACACCGGCACCCACGAAAGCCTGCTCGACGCCGCCAACTTCGTCCGGGTTTTGCAGTCCCGCCAGGGCCTTCAGGTCGCGTGCCTCGAGGAAATCGCCTACCGCATGGGCTTCATCGACGCCGAGCGGGTGATGGCGCTGGTGCGCGGCCTCGGCAAGACCGGCTACGCGGAGTACCTCACCGCGATTCTCAAGGAGGCGATTCCGCAATAGCGAGGCGATTGGAGACCGGAAGCATCGCCAGTTGCGTGAGGCGCTTGCAGGTGGCAGTCTTTGCGAAAGCCGCTCGCCTGGTCGGACGGACAAGTGGGGGGATATGCAACCTTTTGCGGCGGTGGACGCGCTCGGACAGGAAGATCTCACGGTAGGTGAAGTCTATGCCGCAGTGCGAACGGCGTTCGATGATCCTGCCCGGATCCGCCCTTGGAGTTTCACGCCTGAAACGGAGTGCGCCGCTGCGGCGCGGCTCGCCGCCCGGGTGCCGGATTCCGTTCTCCCCGTCGTTCCCGCGTGCCAGTATCGTTGGCAGGAGACGCGGCGGTTTCCGGCGACGATCGACGTCGATGTCGTAAAAATGCGCCGATGCGCCGCCGATGCGCTAGCGGCCTGCTTCGACGATGGCGTTCCGGATCGGAACGCGCGTCTGCGCGTCGTCACCATGACGCCGTGGTTGCCGGATAACCCGAACAACAACCTTCTGCGCGTGATCGCGGGGTATCACGCGGGTCTGCTGCGTCATCCCGACGTCGAGGATGCCGCCATTCTCGTCACCAACGAGAATGCCGTCTCTCTTTCGAGCGATTTGCCCGGCGCGCGTCCCGACGCGCGATCTGCGCGCGCGGTTCATGAGGCGGTTGTCGCGGAATTCGGAGCGCCGCCGGATGGCATCGTTTACGCGCCGCCGCCCTTCGTCGATGGCGGGAACGTGGAGCGCGTCAAGAGGTTCATAGCCGAGTTCCGCCCGAACGTTCTTTTCTTCCCGAACATGGAGTTGACGGCGGCGTATGCGCACGCGTTTGCCAAGAGTTGCGCCACGGTGTTCCTGCAGACGAGCATCCGCAATCGTCCGGCTTACGATTTCGACCGTTACCTTTATCTTGGCGAGCCGCGCGAGATCGATGCGAGCCATATCATGCCGGAGCGATGGCACTACCATCCGTTCGGGTACGAGCGCTTCGGCATGGATTTCGGCCTTTCGCGCTCAGATATCGGGCTGCCCGACGACGCCTTCGTTCTGGTTACGGCGGGAAACCGCCTGGAGACCGAGATCAACCCGGAAATCGTTGGGATCGTGGGCGAGGTGATGCGCCGAAACCCCCGAGTGGTCTGGATGCTGCTTGGGGTCCAAGACGAGATGGAAATCCTCGAAAATCTCGGACCGAGCTTCGTACGGATGTGGAACCGTGTGGTGACCAAGGGGTACGTCCACGAGATCGGCGATTATCTCGCTCTCTCCGATTTGTACGTCAATCCTCGCAGAACCGGCGGCGCGGTCAGTATGGCGCTCTCGATCTACGGCGGAACCCCGGTGCTCACGTTCCCAGGGAACGACGCGGGAACTTTCGTCATCGACGAATTGGTGTGCGCGGATGCGGAGCGGTACCGCGATCTGCTTCAGGAATTGTCGCAGGACGAAAGCCGTCTCGCCCATCTCGAAGAGAAACAGAGGGGCCGGTTCGTCGCCAGACATACTATCGACGCCTCGGTGGCCGACTTGGTCACTCAGATGAGAGAGGCGTCGCAGGCGCGCTGGGGCGGCGCATGAGTGTGGCCGAGGCGGACCGGCTGGAGGGTAAAACCTGCGTCGTCGTTGGCGGTGGCGGATTCCTCGGCGCGCAATTGACGCCTAAGCTCGTCGCTCTCGGGGCGAAAGTCCGGGTCTTCGGCCGGACGCGATATTTCGCTCGGCCGCTTTACGGCGCGCATTGGACCAGCGGTACGCTCGACGACGTCGAGAAACTGGTCGCGGTTCTTTCCGGCGCGGACATCGTGTTTCATTTTGCGGGAGCATCGTCTCCGGCCGGAGCCGAGGCGAACCGCATTTCCGACCTATCCACCAACGTCGGTGGTTCGGTCGCGCTCATGGACCTGTGCCGCCACAGCGGGGTCGGGCGGATCGTCTTCGCGTCGTCTGGCGGGACGATCTACGGAGATGCGGGCCTGCCGCCGTTTTCCGAGACGACCCTGCCGCGGCCGATCTCCACTTACGGCATTAACAAGCTCGGGGTGGAGCATTACCTCCGCCTCTACAATCACCTCTACGGAATGCGCAACGTCAGTCTCCGCATGGCGAATCCCTTCGGGCCCTATCAGCACGGAACAAAGCAGCAGGGTGCGATTTCGGTGTTCACCCGTCTGATGCTGGAGGATGGCGTGATCAGGATTTGGGGCGACGGTACCGCGACACGCGATTACCTCTATGGCGGCGACGCGGCCGACGCGATGATCGCTGCCGCGCTCTATGACGGCGAGGCGGAGGTCTTCAATATCGGTAGCGGCGTAGGGCGCACGCTCAACGAGGTTGTGGCGTCTTTGGAGACGGTTCTTGGCGTGACCGCGCGCGTAGAATACCTGCCGAAGCGGGCGTTCGATGTGGCGGCAAGTATCCTCGATTGCCGGTTGGCGGAGACGGAACTCGGCTGGCGCGCGTCGTGCGACTGGAATGCCGCGCTGGCCCTCACCTGCGATTGGATCCGACAGGATGTTGCGGCGGAACGTGCGGGACGATGACTTGGGATGGGTTTCGGCGGAAGCGCCGATCTGAGCTACGGAGCGGTTAATGGGTATTGATGCACCGGCGTTCGAGTTTCTTCTGCGTTCCCACGCGGAATTCGGCGACTTCGGTTCGACGATCATTCTGGGGCGCCAGCGGATGCTGATGCGCGACGACCACGAGCGGAACGTCTTTGCCGAGCTTCTCAAGCGCTACCGCCCTGATCTGACCCTCGACGACATCGCCGGGGACTACGTCGAGCATTTCATCGAGAAGCTTGGCGGAGTGCCGTGTCACTTCATGGACATCAGCCCCTACGAAGGAGCGCAGGTGATCCACGACTGCAATGAGCCGCTCCCTGAAAACCTCCGGGAGAGCTACAATACGGTCATCGATATTGGCACGCTCGAACACGTATTTAATATCGGCACGGGGATGAAGAACGTCGCCGAGATGGTAAAGGTGGGCGGGCAATTTCTCTGCCTGAATATCGCGAACAATCATTTGGGCCACGGGTTCTGGCAGTTTTCTCCCGAGGTATTCTTCCGGACTTTCTCCGTCTCCCATGGGTTCGAGACGCGCATCGCCGATCTGCACTATCAGGGCCGATTTCACCGTTTGCGGGATCCGGAAGAGGCAGGCCGCCGCCTTCCGGTCACGACGCAGGGATGCACCTATATCGTCTTCGCCGCGCGTAAGGCGGAGCCCCGCCGGCTGTTCGAAAAGGGGTGGCCGGGGCAGGCCGATTACGTCGCCTCTTGGAACATCTTCCTCGCGCGCCGCGCGATGCGGGATGGCGATGAGGCGGCGTGCGAAAACATCCTGCGGACAGCGCTCGCCGAACACCCCGGCAATCCGATGTACCGGGTCGAGTTGTCGCGCGTTCTCCGTCGTCGCGGCGAGCATGACGAAGCGAACGCCCTGATTCTCGATGCGTGCAGTCTTGCCGCCGACAATGACGAGGTCAGCAGCGAGTTCAGAGCGCTATTCGAAGCCCAGTTTCCGACGGCGGAGGCCACCGAAGAACCGGGAGAGACCCCGGCGACGATCACCATCGGCGCGGTGACGGTTGCGTTCGACGATCCACGCATTCCTCCGGCCACGCGGGGCGCGCTGGAGCGAGGGCGATACGAATTCAAGGAACGCGAAATCTTGCGGCGCATGTTGCGCCCGGGGAATCGTGTCGTCGAACTCGGTGCGGGAATGGGGGTGGTTTCGCTGACCATTGCGTCGCTCGTCGGCGGCGATGCGATCGTTGGGTTTGAAGCGAATTCGACGATACTGGATTTGGCGCGGGAGAACGTCGCCCGGAACGGAATGTCCATCGCCCTGCACAACGCCATTGCCGGTCCCCGCGTGATCGCCGAGAAAACGCCGACGATCGACTTTTTCGTGCTTCGCGCGTTCGAAGCCTCGTCGACCCGGCGCGTATCCCCCGGGCAGAGCCCGTGCCCCGTGCCGACCGTACCGCTCGAAGATGTCATTGCCGAGCATGAGGCGGACACTCTGGTCTTCGATGTCGAGGGGTTCGAGGCGGAGATTGTCGAACACACGGATTTGTCGGCGGTGACTCAACTCATCTTCGAGATCCACCCCAAGATTCTCGGCAGGGATGCCGCGCTTCGTCTTATCGACTTGCTTGAGCGGCAAGGCTTGATGTTGCGGCAGGATCTGATTTTCGGCGATGTCATCGCATTCGACCGTTCGGCAGGAGTGTCCCGTAACGGTCGGGATATTTTCGCCGCAACGCTCGATTTCGAGGCGGCGATGGCGGCGGAGGACTACGAACAGGCAGCGGTCATCGCCGATCGGGTGTCCGAAGATCTGTCGACCAATGCCTATTTCCACTATCGCCTGTCGATCTTGGATCGGGCGCGGGGCGGCGATGGCCTCGCGTCGGCGGAGAAATCGGCGGAGCTTGGTTCGATGGATTTTGCGCTATTTGCCGATCTCGGGAAAATCTATGCCCAATTGGGGCGAGACGCGGATGCCGAGCGCATGGCGGAGCGCTCGCACCAGATATTTCCGCGCGCCGGGCGCTGAGGGTCCCTGACGTTGGGGGCCGGAAGGTACGCCGGAGCTTATCGCATCAGGAATTCTTCAAGCGCCTCGGCGTAAAGCTTGAGGTCCCAGGCGTTGCGCGCCTCGGCTTCGGCGTAGAGATCGTCGCCGAGTTCGCGGCGCATCGCGTCGAGGCGGCCTTCAAGGGTCGCCTCGCGGCCTTCGGTGCGGTTCATCACCGTATCGCCCATCTTGAGTACCACGCGGCCGCGCGCGAGCAGGCGGTTGAGGACGTCCATGCTCGCGTCGAACTCCTCGACGATGCCGAAGAACGGCAGCGCGAACAGGCGGTCGCGCGCCGTGGCGTAGGCGGTTTCGTCGATCGTCTCGCTCTGCCAGCGCGGCTCGCCGAGCAGCCACGCGCTATGGAAGTTGTTGATCACGCCGTTGCGGCTGCGGTCGAGGCGCCAGCGCAGGTAATCGGCGAAGGAGAGGCGCGACGCGTGGTCGGCGCCGGGGCTGACCGGGCCCTGGGCGCGGCCCTGGCGGCGCTCGAAGCTGTAGACCGAGCGGATGCGGTCGAGCGGATGGCGCAGCATCACGATTGGTAGGATCGACACGCCGGGGATTTCGGGAACCGGCAGATGGATCTGGTGGCTCGACACCACCGCCGCCCCGGGGTGCGCGACGATGAACGCCGCGAGTTCGGCGGGGGAAATCCGGCTGAATGCCTCGGGGCCGTCGAAGCCGACCCAGGCGTCGCCGAAGTTCTCCTGGAGGATGTGGTCGACGGTCGACCCGGCGTTCTTGAACAGATGGTAGTGGACGATCACCGACCGCATGTGCACGGACCCTCAAAGCCAAGCGTTTGAAAGACGCTAGAGCATTTTCGCGGCGAGGGGAACCCGCTCAGCGGCAGGGGCCGGCGGCGACGGTGGGAGTGACGTGCTGCTCGGCGAGGTAGCGCAGCACGTCGTCGGCGGCGATCGCATAGCCCGCGTGGCTCGCCTGGTCGACGGCGACGCGGATGAAGGTGTTGACCCCGACGACGCGGCCGCAGGTGTCGACCAGCGGGCCGCCGCTGTTGCCCGCCGAGATCGCCGCCGAGTGCGCGATCGTCGGCAG
>QKGW01000021.1 GCA_003250275.1 Alphaproteobacteria bacterium | reverse complement strand
TCGACGATCGGCGCGCGCTTCTTCAGCGCCTCGCCCTCGGCCTGCGCGACGCAGCCCGCGACCGCGACCACCATCCGCCCGCCCTGCTCGGCCTTTTCGGCGGCGTAGGGGCGCAGGCGGCCGAGGTCGGAGAACACCTTCTCCGCCGCCTTCTCGCGGATGTGGCAGGTGTTGAGCACGACGAGATCCGCGCCCGCCGGGGTTTCGGCGGCGACGTATCCCAGTGGCGCGAGCACGTCCTTCATCCGCGCGGTGTCATAGACGTTCATCTGACAGCCGTAGGTCTTGATGAATACCTTCTTGCGTTCGCTCACCGGGCGTGCGTGTCCTTCAGCAGTGATGAAAACCCGACCGTATCACCGGACCTTGCAAAGTCAAGTTGGCGACCGGCCGCTCAGGGAGCGCGCCACCGCGCCGCGCACCGCGCCGTGACAGTACTCGGCGGCGGCCTTGCGGCTGCCGAGCGCGGAGAGCATCCGCGGTTCGAGGAAGGTCACCTCGACGGTGAGCCTCCCCATGTGCAGCACTTCCCAGAGGTGCGGCGCGAGGTCCATGTCGCCGTACCAGGCGAAGAAATGCCGCCACAGGTAGCCGATCGGCACGCCGAAGCAGCGGGTGTAGGCGACCGCGACCGGCTGCACCATCACCGGCTGGCCGTCGATCTCCTCCTCGGCGATCGCGAACAGCGTGCTCTTGAACGGGTAGACGCGGTTGCCGTCGTCGCTGGTGCCCTCGGGGAAGAGGATCAGCGGCTCGCCGCGGCCGAGGCGGACGGTCAGCTCCTCCTTCTGCCGCGCCGCCTCGGTGCGCTTGCGCTCGACGAACACCGCGCGGCCGAGCTTGGCGACGCGCCCGAGGCCGGGCCAGCCGGCGATCTCCGCCTTGGCGACGAAGCAGCCCGGCAGCAGGCTGCCGAGCACCGGAATGTCGAGGTAGGAGACGTGGTTGGAGACGAAGAGGAGCGGCCGCAGCGGCGAGATCCGCCCCTGCACCTTGACCCGCACGTTGGCGAGGCGCAGCACGCCGCGCCAGAACAGCTTGTTGAGCGCGGTCTGCGCCGGGGTCCAGGGCATCGACAGCAGGTAGACCGGCATCAGCACGATCAACCACACGACGATCCCCGCGAGGCGCAGTCCCGCGATCAGGGATTCGAGGCGGCCGTGCTCCCCGAACTTGCTCGGCGTCGGCTCGGCTGCGCGCTGCATCGCCTCAGCCGCGCGCGGTGCGGTCGTAGTGGCGGAAGTACTTGTCCGTCACGAGATCGGTCTTGACCATGACGCAGACGTCGGTGGTGTTGAACTGGTGGTCGACCACCGCGCCGTCGCCGACGAAGCCGCCGAGGCGGAGATACCCCTTGATCAGCGGCGGCAGGGCGCTGAGCGCCGCCTTCGGCGCGACCGCGTCCTTCGCCATCCGGTTCATCTCGGTGTAGAGCGCCGGCAGCGCGCGCGGGCGGAATTCGTCGGGCGCGCGGTGGAAGTGGTGCAGGTAGCTGAGTTCGAGGGCGAGCGCCTCGGGATCGGTGCCGCTCATCGACGCGCAGCCGAACATCATGCCGATGTCGTGGGCGAAGACGTATTGCGCGATGCCCTGCCAGAGCAGCTGCATCGTCGAGCGGGTGCGGTAGCCCGGATCGGTGCACGAGCGCCCGAGTTCGAGGATCGGGCCGGGCAGCGCGAGGATGCGCGAGATGTCGTATTCGGCGGCGGTGTAGAAGCGGCCGATCTTCTCGGCGTGCTCACGGCGCATCAGCCGGTAGGTGCCGACGATGTTCTGCGAGGGGTCCTCGCCGCGCGACCGGTCGATCACCAGAAGGTGGTCGCAGACCGCGTCGAAGGCGTCGCTGTCGCGTTCGATCGCCGCGGTTTCGGCGGAGGCCTTGGCGCCGCCGTCGGTGTAGAAGACGCGGAAGCGGAGCGCCAGCGCCGCGTCGACTTCGCGCGGACCGACGGCCAGACGGACTTCCATGCTGCCGCCGGCGGTGTCTTCGATCGGGTTCATGATACTCTCGTTGTCAGCTCGGCGGGCGCGTGCCACGCCACACGGCATCAGTCGTTCGACTCGTGCGGCTTCGCATCGAGCGGCTTGCAGTAGAGCTCGAGGCGATGACCGACCAGCCGGAAACCATGGTCGAGCGCGATCTTGCGCTGCAACTCCTCGATCTCCTTGCACTGGAACTCGATCACCCTGCCGCTGCCGATGTCGATCAGATGATCGTGATGATCGTCCGACATTTCCTCGTAGCGCGCCCGCCCGTCGCCGAAGTCGAGGCGCTCGAGGATCTTCTCTTCCTCGAACAGCCGCACGGTGCGGTAGACGGTGGCGATGCTGATCTTGGGGTCGATCTCGGTGGCGCGGCGATAGACGTCCTCGACGTCGGGGTGATCGTCGGAATCCGAGAGCACCTGCGCGATCACCCGCCGCTGGCCGGTCATCTTCAAGCCCAGCTCTAGGCAGCGTTTTTCAATCCGTGAGGTCATGTCCTGTCATCAATCCCTAAGGGCTTCCCCGCCGCGACAGTAGTCCGAAATCGCACGCCTGAAAAGCCGTGCCCGTTCCGGTATTGTGCAGGCAACCGCCTTAACGCGCAACGGCGGACCGACCCTGGGGTCGTCCGCCGTGAACTGCCATCAAATTGTCAGGCTCACTCGGCGCCGCGCCGGGCCCGGGTACCGAGTCCGATCTTCTTCGCCAGCGACGAACGGTGGCGCGCATAGTTCGGCGCGACCATCGGATAGTCGGCGGGCAGCCCCCACTTCTCCCGGTATTCTTCGGGGGTCATGTCGTAGGCGGTCTTGAGGTGACGCTTCAGCATCTTGAGCTTTTTCCCGTCCTCAAGACAAATGATGTATTCGGGCGTCACCGATTTCTTGATCGCGATCGCGGGCTGCGGACGATCCGCCGCCGCCGGAGTTTCGCCAAGAGTCGACAAGGTCGAAAAAACACTACGAATCAATGTCGAAAGATCGGTCATCGCGACGTCGTTCTTGCTCACGTGAGCGGCGACGATTTGCGTCGTAAGATGAAGTAGGCTTTCCTTGCTTTCTTGGCCAGACATATACCGAACCCCTTCAATCATGAGATTAAGAGAGATATAAAATGTCTCGGCAATCTTATCAACCGCAAAAACGTGCACAGTAAAATGCTCGGCGTGGCGCAAGCTACCTTCGGAATCCATTTGCGCCTGATAGAGAATCGCAGAGCCAACGCCGGGGTTGATACTTCCGGCTATGGCTTCGCCAAAACCTTCATCCGAATGGATTAACCACTCTGACGTGCGGACCAGACCTCGCGGATCACCCGCTAACATTCGGCGGCGCGCGTTTCGGTCGGCATTGGCGGTTTTCTGCGATTTACTTCTGGGGATCGTCGGTTGCGCCGTCCGCTTCGAGAACTCGCGCAAGAATTCTCGCGTCGGTTTGGATGACGCGGCCTTCGTGACACTCCCGGTAATATCCGCGGCGCGTGCCCACTGGGGCGAAACCGGCGCGCGCGTAGAGTGCGAGCGCCGCGGCGTTGTCCACCGCAACTTCGAGGAACATCCGCGCCGCGCCGAGGCGCGCCGCCGCCTCGCCCGCATGGCGCAGAAGCGCGGAGCCGACGCCCGCGCCGCGCCCCTCCGGCAGTACGCCGATGGTGAGGATCTCCGCCTCGTCGGCGACCGCGCGGCAGAGCACGAAACCGAGCGGCGCGCCGCCGTCCTCGGCGATCGCGCCGAACACCCCGGCTCCGGCGAAGAGATCGGAAAACGCCGCCGCGTCCCAGGCGGCGGCGAAGCAGCGCGCGTGCAGCGCCGCGAACACCCCGGCGTAGGCCGCGCCCGCGGCGATCAGGCGCATGACGCGCCGCCCTGCGGCACCGCGTCGGCTTCGCGCAGATAGATCGGCAGCGGCGGCCGCCGGTGTTCGGGGCGGAGCGCCGCCGCGAACACCCCCGCGAGGCTCGGCGCGACGCCGCCCGCGAGATCGCCGACCGAACCATCCGCGAGCGCGGCATCGCCGAGGAACGCCGCGCCGGTTGCGCGGCCCTCGGCGTCGAACTCCTGCACGAACGCGTCGCCGCGCCGGGTATCGAGCGCCACCCGCACCGCGCCGTTCGCGTCCATCGCCCAGGCGGCGAGCGAACTCACCGCCACCACCGGACAGCCGATCGCGAGGCCGAGACCCTGCGCCGCGGCGAGCCCGACGCGCAGGCCGGTGAACGACCCGGGCCCGGCGGTCGCGACCACCGCGCGCACCGCGGCGTAGTCGACGCCCGCCTCGGCCACCACCGCCTCGACCATCGGCAGCAGCGCCTCGGCCTGGCCGTGCTGCATCTCGCTGCGCCGCGCCGCACGGAGCGCACCGTCGACGAACACCCCCGCCTGGCAGGCGCGCCCGGCGGTATCGAGCACCACCACGGCGCCAAGACCAAGTTCGACTTGTTCGGTCATGCCTGCAAATCCTATGCTCGGGGTCCCGCCCCCGTTCAGAACCGAGGCCGTACATTGATGTTGATCGAAGTCACGCCCGAAGCCCACGGCGTCGTTCTCGACCTTGCCTACGCCACCCCCGACAATTTCACCGGAGCGGCGGTGTACAAGCGCGCCGCATGTTATCTGCACGCGGAAGCGCTTGCCAAGCTCGAACGCGCCCGCGACCTCGCCGCCGCGCAGGGGCTCGGGCTCAAGATCTTCGACGCCTTCCGCCCCGCCGAGGCGCAGTGGGTGCTGTGGCACCACACGCCGAACCCGGAGTTCGTCGCCGACCCGCGGCGCGGCTCGCCGCACGGCCGCGGCGCCGCCGTCGACCTCACCCTGCTCGACCCCGAGGGCCGCGAACTCGACATGGGCACGCCGTTCGACGACTTCTCGCCCCAGGCGCACCACGCCCGCACCGACGTTTCGCCCGAGGCGCAGCGCAACCGCGCCCTGCTGCTCGGGCTGATGAGCGCGGCGGGGTGGGATTTCTACATGAACGAGTGGTGGCACTACCAGCTCTTCGACGCCCGCGCCCGCTTCCCGCTGCTCTCCGACAGCGTTCTCCCGATCTCGATGATGCGATGAGGTTCCCGATGCTTCGCCCCGCGCTCACCGCGCTCACAGCGCTTCTCGCCGCCGCGCCCGCCCTCGCCGCCGCCCCCGAGGCCGACGGCAAATCCGCCGTGGTGCTGATGTACCACCGCTTCGGCGAAACCGGCATTCCCTCCACCAACATCCGCACCGAGCAGTTCGAGCGCCACCTCGAACTCCTCGCCCAGGGCGGTTTCCATGTCGTGCCGCTCGCCGAGATCGCCAGCGCGATCAAGGCGGGCCGACCGATCCCGCCCAAGACCGTGGCGATCACCGTCGACGACGCCTACGCCTCGGCGCTCACCGTCGCCTGGCCGCGCCTCAAAGCGAGAGGCTGGCCGATGACGATCTTCGTCGCCACCGACGCGGTCGACCAGGGCACCCACGGCTACCTCACCTGGGACCAGCTGCGCCAACTGCAGAAGGACGGCGTCGCCATCGGCGCGCACTCCGCCACCCACGCCCACATGGCGAAGGAAACCGCCACCGAAGCCGCCGGCGAGATGACCCGCGCGAACGACCGCTTCAAGGCCGAACTCGGCGCCGCGCCGACCCTCTTCGCCTATCCCTACGGCGAGGCCAACCGCGAGACCATCGCCGCCGCGGGCAAAACCTACACCGCCGCCTTCGGCCAGCACTCGGGCGTCGCCGCGGCGGGCGACGACCCCTACTTCCTGCCGCGTTTCGCCCTCAACGAGCACTACGGCGACGACGACCGCTTCAAGCTGATCGTCAACGCGCTGCCGATCCCGGTCACCGACCTCTCGCCCGCCGACCCGACGCTCGCGACCAACCCGCCCGCCTTCGGCTTCACCGTCGCCGACGACGCGGTGTCGATGCGCGGCCTCAAGTGCTTCAGCTCGGCGGAGGGCGAAACCCGCACCGAACTCCTCGGCCGCCGCGTCGAGGTGCGGATGGACAAGCCCTTCGGCACCACGCGCGGACGGATCAACTGCACCGTCCCCGGCCCCGACGGCCACTGGCGCTGGTACGGCCGCCTGTTCTACCTGCCCGAGGGCGTGCGCCAGCCCGGCGTCAAGGACGACTGAACCCGCTTGACCGGCGCGCGGCGGGTCCCTAACTTCCCCGCCGCGCGCCTTCTTGCGGGTTTCCGGGCGCGCCGACCGACATCGAGCCTGCACCACCCCGCGAGGCCCCATGTCGATTCACTGGATCATTCTGCTCATCGCCGTCATCACCGAAATCGCCTGGGCGCTGTCGCTCAAGGCGATCCAGACTACCCCTTCGGTGCTCACCATCGGCGGCGCCTGCGCCCTCACCGTGCTCAACATGAGCTTCCTCTCGTTCGCGATGCGCGGCATCCCGGTCGGCACCGCCTACGCGGTCTGGACCGGCCTCGGCGCGGTCGGCATCACCATCGCCGGCGTGATGCTCCACGGCGACCCGATGGG
>QKGW01000462.1 GCA_003250275.1 Alphaproteobacteria bacterium | reverse complement strand
ACGCCGATACCGCGGTGTTCATGCAGTTGCTGAAGTCCGACCTATTCACCCGCTTCCCCGGCCTCAAGCTGATCATTCCGCACGGTGGCGGTGCCGTGCCCTATCACTGGGGCCGCTACCGTGGCATCGCGCGGGACATGAAGCGCCCCGAGCCCGCAGAGCTGATGAACGGCAATCTCTATTTCGACACCTGCGTCTACCATCAGCCCGGCATCGATCTTCTCGCAGGGGTGGTGCCGGTGGACAACATCCTGTTCGCCTCGGAGATGCACGGCGCGGTGCGCTGCATGGACCCGGATACCGGCTTCTTCTTCGACGACACCCGCCGCTACGTCGAGTCCAACGCCGCGCTGTCCCCCGAGGACAAGGAGAAGATCTACTGGAAGAACGCCACGAAGGTGTTCTCGCGGCTGCGCATTCCAACGGCGATGGAGCAGTGAGATGAGCGAAGGTTTCCGCGTCAAGCAGCAGTGGGAGCGCGTGTCGGCCGATCTCGTCGCAGCGTTCCGGGGGCTTCCGGTCGCCAACGTCAGCGACTGCATGGGCCGTCTTTCCGGGGGCGGCGTCGCGCTGCGCCCGATGCACCGCGACGGTCCGCTCGCGGGGCCGGCCCTGACGGTGAAGACCCGCCCCGGCGACAACCTGATGCTGCACAAGGCGATTGACATGGCCGCGCCCGGCGACGTGATCGTCTGCGACGGCGGCGGCGATCTGACCAACGCGCTCCTGGGCGAGATGATGCTCGCGCGCGCGATCGGGCACGGCATCGCCGGGGTGGTGATCTTCGGTGCGGTCCGCGATCGCCAGGCGTTCCTGGAGCGGAATCTGCCGGTCTACGCGGCGGGCGTTACCCACCGCGGTCCCTACCGCGACGGACCGGGAGAGATCGGCTTTCCGATCTCCCTGAACGGCATGGTGATCGAACCGGGAGATTTGATCATCGGCGACGCCGACGGCGTGCTCGCGGTGCCGCGCGCCACCGCGGCGGCGGTGCTCGAACGCACCGAGGCGAAGAACGCGGCCGAGGCCAAGCAGATGGAAGCCATCCGCGCGGGTGCGGTCGCCAGCACCTGGGTGGATGCGGCCCTGGCCGCAAAGGGGTGTGAATTCATCCCGTGAAACGGCGGGGCGCCGTTGGCGCCCCTCCGGGATCTTACGCCGACATCTTGAGGTCGAGCTTTGCCCACACCGCCTGCAACGCTTCCACCAGCGCGTCCATCTGCGCGTCGGTGTGGAGCGGCGTCGGGGTGATGCGCAGGCGCTCGGAGCCGCGCGGCACGGTCGGGTAGTTGATCGGCTGGATGTAGATGCCGTGCTCCTCGAGCAGAAGGTCGGAAGCCTTCTTGCAGCGGGTGGCGTCGCCGACCAGGACCGGCACGATGTGGCTGTTGGTGACGATCGCCGGCAGGTCCGCGGCCTTGAGCTTCTGGCGCAGGGTCTCGGCGCGCTCCTGATGGCGTTCGCGGATTTCCGGGTGCTGCTTGAGCCACTGGATGCTGGCGCGCGCGCCCGCGGCGACCGCCGGGGGCATCGCCGACGAGAAGATGAAGCCCTGACCGAACGAACGCAGGAAGTCGACCGCGGCGCGGGAGCCGGCGACGTAGCCGCCGTGCACGCCGATCGCCTTGGCGAGGGTGCCCTGGATGAAGGTGAGGCGGGAGGACTGGCCGTCGCGCTCGGAGACGCCGCCGCCGTGCGCGCCGTACATGCCGACCGCGTGCACCTCGTCGAGGAAGGTCATCGCGCCGTACTTCTCGGCGAGGTCGCAGATCTTCTCGATCGGGGCGATGTCGCCGTCCATCGAATAGACGGACTCGAAGGCGATCAGCTTCGGCGCGTTGGCGGGCGCGGCGGCGAGCAGCTCTTCGAGGTGGGCGAGGTCGTTGTGGCGGAACACCTGACGCGGCGCGCGCGAGTGGCGGATGCCCTCGATCATCGAGTTGTGGTTCTGCGAGTCGGAGAAGATGATGCAGCCGGGGATCACCGCGCCGAGGGTCATCAGCGTGGTCATGTTGGCGGTGTAGCCGCTGGTGAACAGCAGCGCGGCCTCGGTGCCGTGGAGCCCGGCGAGCTCCTGCTCGAGCAGAACGTGGAAGCGGTTGTTGCCGGAGATGTTGCGGGTGCCGCCGGCGCCGGCGCCGCAGAGGTCGATCGCCTCGTGCATCGCCGCGAGGACGGTCGGGTGCTGGCCCATGCAGAGGTAGTCGTTGGAGCACCACACGACGATGTCGCGCTTGCCCTGCGGGGTGTACTGATCGGCTTCCGGGAAGTGCGAGACGCGGCGCATGATCTCGGTGAACACTCGGTATCGGCCCTCGGCCTTGAGGCTCGAAATCCGCTCTTCGAAGAACCGTTCGTAATTCATTTTTCGCGCTTTCCCACGGTGGCCGACGACGTGTCGGCCCCGGCCAATGCCACCTTGTCGCGTCGGTGGCGGTCCCGAACGGCCCATCCCCGTCCGGCGGACAGGGTATAGCCCGGCTTCCCGGGCATGAGCCAGCAAAAATCGCGGTTAGGGCGTCGAATGGCGGCTGCCTCGCAGGACAAAGCGCCGCCACCGGCGTTTCGTTCCACCCGGTCGATTGGACGTGCCGTGCGGCCGTCGCGGCCGGTCCGGGTGGGGCACGTCTTCGTTATACAGGGATTGCGGCGATCAGGGCAAAGCCTTTGACCGCTCAAAGCGGGATGACGTCGACCGCCTGCAAACCCTTGGGACCGTTCGCCATCACCAGGCGCACGCGCTGCCCCTGCTGCAACTCGGCAACGCCGTGCTGCTGCAACGTGCGTGCGTGGACGAACACGTCCGGACCGCCGGTATCGGGAACGACGAACCCGAACCCCTTCGCGGTGTTGAAGAACTTGACCGTTCCTTCGGCCTCGCTGCCGGCGGCGTCGGCCTCGGCGTTGCGTACGGCGAGCACGGTCTTGACCTGCAGGCCGCGCGGTCCGTCACCGATCTCGCACTCGACGACGGCACCCTGAGGGAGGTTGCGGAACCCGAGGGGTTCGATAGTAGAAATGTGGAGGAACGCATCCGGCGTTCCGTCGCTCATCGTCACGAACCCGAATCCCTTGGTCGGGTTGAACCACTTCACCGTTGCGGTAACCATACCTTCTGCCCCACTGCCTAATTCGCTGCGCTGCCTTCGACCATCCGCAGGGGCAAAATTCGCCTGCGGGTCCCCCAAAGGCATCACACTCATGCCGAGGTCGCGTTCCAGGCGGTTTTGTTTTTATTCGCCAGACGGTCTCCCCGAGGCGCAAGTATGCCTTCAACGCATTGCAGCAAGAAAGAAATTTTGGTGGATAAGATGATTTTTCCGCAATTTCTCTGACATTTTTGTCGCAGCGCCCGCGAATTATCGAAGGTGTGAGAAAAAGACAGTGTTTGCGATAAGGAAAATCTATCGCTTCGTGCGCGGTTCGAACGGGCTCGCCTTGCCGATCCCGTGCAGCAGATCTTCCGCTTCATCGAGGCAGGTGCGCAGTCTGTGGGTGTGCCAGCCCATCGCATACCCGGCGACGAGGCGCACGCTGCGCTCGTCCTCGATGGTGCGTTCGAGCACGTCGGCGATCCCGGCGATGTCGTTGAGGTCGCCGAGCACGTCCTGCAGGTCGCCGAGGTTGTCGAGGTAGCGGTTCATCGCTTTCTCGCCGTAGCGGCAGCGGAAGAACTCGGCGGCGTAGCGCACCTTCTTTGCAGCGATGCGCACGCGGTGGCGGTCGCCCGCCGCCTGCTGCTTGATTTTGCGTCCGCGCCGGGTGAGCTTGCGGTGGCGTTTCTTCAGGACCCCGTCGGCGAATTCGCCGAACGGCATCGCGTCGGCCGCGGTATCGGCCGCGAGCAGAGCGATGCGCCGCCCGAGCCCGAGGAGCAGGCGCGCGGTTTCCGGCGCGCGCACCAGCGCGACCGCGCGCGCGAGGTTCGCGGTGCGGCGCTGCGCGAGCTTGGGCCGCAGGGCGCCGAGGCGTTCGCGCACGTCGTCGGGGGTGAGCGGCTCGTCGATCAGCGGTTCGAGCACGTTGGCTTCGAGCACGTCGATGTCGCGCACCGCGCCGAGGGCGCGGCCGATCTCGCGGAACCCGGCGCGGAACGCCTCGGTCTCGTCGTCGGGGAGGAAGCGGCGGAACAGCGAGAACGCGGCGCGCAGGCGGCGGCAGGCGACGCGCATCTGGTGCACCGCTTCGACCGCGCCCTGGGATTCGAGATAGGCCTGGTTGGCGAGGAAATGGCTCATGCCTTCGCCGAGGATCGCCGCGATCGCGTGCTGCACCGTGGTTTCGGGGGCGAGGCTGAGGTTGGCGGCCCGGCGCGCCTCGGGCGCGAGGGCGAGGGCGAGGGTGTAGCCGCGCTCGGCCTTGCTCTGCCAGCCGACCACGAGCGGGATGCGCTTGGCAATGTCGAGCGCGAGGTCGAAGACGTGCACCGCCGGGCCCGCCTTCCATTCGAGTTCGATTTCCGCGAGCGGGGTTTCGCGGGCCGGGTGCCCGGAGTCGTCGAAGGCGCGCACCGCGCCGAGGTCGACCGCGATCTCGACTTCGAAGATGCCGTTGCTGAGGATCGCGTCGCCGCGCTCGACGTCGGTTTCGAACACCGGATGCAGCGCGTCGGCGAAGGGGGCGAGCAGGGCTTCCGCCTCGGGCGAAAGGCCCGCGGGTTTCGGGGTGTCGTCGGGCAGGGGGCTGCGCCATTCGTGGCGCTTGAACAGGCCGCCCTCGACGCTGCCCGAAGTCTTGAGGTGTTGCTCGAACTTGCCGCCCGCCTCGCGCACGCGCAGCGCGCAGCCCGAGTTCATCAGGTCGGCTTCGGCGGTGTCGTGGTAGACGGTGCGGACGCGGCGGACGCGCGGCTTCTGCTTGAGCAGCGCCTTCACCTCGGGCAGAGACCACACGCTCTTGGCGTCGGTCGCGGCGGTCAGCAGCTTGAGTTCGATCTCGCTTTCCGACGCCACACCGCCTTCGGCTTCGGTCATGGCAGCCTCTCGTGCAGGAGTCCCCGGATCGCCGATCACGGCGGCGGCCGCAGTGTCTCGGCGGCCGCAGTATATATGAGACGTTCCTCCAGCGTCCACCATCGCAGGCGCCGGAAATGTTGCATTTTTCTTTCAACTTCAGATGATTGTAAGCAGAGACGGTTGCACCTTGGGTGCCGAAAGGTCAAACTTGCGGCGGGGCCAAGCGTGATCTGGAGTTTCGGCATGGTGATTCAGGGTTCGGGGCGCGCGCGTATCGGGCGCGCCGGCATGGCGATCGGTCTGCTCGCGGCGTTGGCCGGATGCGGGCCGCAAAGCAATCCCCAGACCTTTCTCGATGCGATGGGGCCGGATGCCAACGCTTCCGCCGATCTCGCGCTCGCCGCTCTCGCGCGCGGCGATTACGCCGCCGCCGAGACCAACGTCGACGCGGCGCTGAAGCGCGATCCGCACAATCAATACGCCCTGCTCGCGGGCGGGATGCTCTACCAAAGCACCAATCGCCCGCTCAAGGCGCGCCAGGCCTATGAGGACCTGCTCGCGCTGCGCCCCAACGGGGCGGCGACGGTGCAGGGGTGGGACCCTTCGCGCGTCGCGCCGCTGGCGGACATCGCCGCCGCCAACATGCGGCAGGTGGACGCGGCGCTCCAGCGCGGCGGCGCGGGCTGGGTCGGTCCGCAGCCCTCGACGCCCGGCCTGACCGCGCCCGCGATCGCGCCCAAGCCGAGCGGCCCAGCGGTCGCGGCGCTGTCGCCGAGCACGCGCGCGGCGGCGGAGCGTTTCGAAACCTTGCAGAAGCTGCGAGACGCCCAGCTCATCACCCCCGAGGAATACGCCGCACGGCGCGCGCCGAACATCGGCGCGCTGTTGCCGCTCACCAAGCCGTCGCCCGCTGCGGGGCTCGACCGGCCGGTACCGGGCATCGACCAGGTCGTCGAACGCCTGAAGGCGTTGCAGCGCGGGTTGCAGAGCCGCGCGATCACGCCGCGCGAATACGAACTCGAACGCGAGACGATCCTCGATGCGCTGCTGCCGTCGAAGCCGGCGCAGCTCGCGTCGCCCGAACCCGCGCCGAAGGACCTCGTCGCCTCGGCCGAGCGGGTGCGTCAGCTCGAACGCCTGCGTACGATGAACCTGATTACCGAAGGCGAGATGAAGGCCGAACAGCAGGCGCTCGAGGCGGCGCTGCGCGGCCCGGCGCCTGCCGCGGCGCCGAAGGCCGCGGCGCCCGCGCCGGTCTCGAACGGACCGCAGATGCTGATCCCCTCCGGCGCCGCGCCGCGCGCGGCCGCGCCGCCACTGCCGGGGCAGACCACCGTGCACCTCGCCACCTATCGCGAGGCGGCAAAGGCTCAGGCACGGTGGGAGGATCTGCTCAAGCGCTTCCCGGCGCAGCTCTCGACGCTTGCGCCCGACGTGCGCAAGGCCGCGGTTGCGGGGAAGGGCGATCTCTATCGGCTGTATGCCGGGCCGATCGCCACCCGCGCCGAGGCGGA
>QKGW01000325.1 GCA_003250275.1 Alphaproteobacteria bacterium | reverse complement strand
TTGCGGTAGGGCAGGGTGAACGCGGGAATGCGCGAGTACGAGTTGATTTCGCCGACCTTCACCGAGTCGGCGGCGGAGGCGGGAACACAGGGCAGCGCAAGCAGCGCGGCCGCGAACGCGGCAACGGTCAAACCAAATTTCACGAGACGGCCCTCCAGATGGCTATGACCAACGATATAAAGACCCCGACCCCGGTGCGGTCAAGCGCCGCCGCGCGAAAATCCGCGGCGCGCGCCGCCGGAACCTTGCGAGTTTCGTTCCGGTCTCAGAATTGTTTCTTGTTTCGGGCCGGGCGAAACGTCAGGATACATTGTTGATTTCCACGCGAAACGTGTCCCGATGTCCGATATTACCCCCGATCGATATGGTTGGCTCACCACGCCGCTGCGCTGCGCGCGGCGGCTGGCGCTCGGGTTATTCGCGGCGCTCTGCCTCGCCTCCCCGGCGGCGGCGCAGCATTCGTCGGCCGAGGCGCAATGGGTGGAACAGCATCCGCGCATCCGTGTCGGCATCATGGAGGACTGGCCGCCGTTCAGCGAAATCGGCGCCGATGGCCAGATGCGCGGCATCAGCGCCGAAATCATCACCGCGGCGGCGAATCAGGAAGGTCTCACCGTCGAGTTCGTGCCCGGCGCCTGGGCGGCCCTGTTCCCGCAGTTGATCGACAAGCGCATCGACGCGCTGATGGACGTCACGCCGAAGCCCGAGCGCAAGGCGTTGATGAACTTCACCGGCGCGTATCTCTCGATCCCCCACGTCATCGTCGGCGAGAAAGGGGCCGGACCCTACCGGACCGAGGACGACCTTGGCGGGCGGATCGTCGCCCTCGAGGCCGGGTTCGGCAACGTCGCGTGGTTCCGCGAGAACCGTCCCGAAGTGCGGATCCGCGAATATCCCTCGACCAGCGAGTGCCTCGACGCGGTGGCGCGCGGCGAGGCCGACGCCTACGTCGGCAACCGCGCCGTCGCCACCTACCTGATCACCCAGGAGGTGCTGCACAACCTCGAGATCCAGGGCCGTCTCGGGCGGCCGCCGACGCTGCTCGCGATCGGCGTGCGCAGCGACCAGCCGATGCTCCGCGACATCCTCCAGGACGGCCTCGCCCATATCGAAGGGCCGATCAAGCAGAACATTCTCGCGCGCTGGATCGCCGGCAGTATGCCGCTCGACCAGCGCCGCGTCGCACTGACCGTCGAGGAACAGGCCTGGGTCCGCGCACACCCGACGATCTCGGCGGGCGTTCAATCCGCGTGGGCGCCGTTCGCTTTCGTCGAGAACGGTCAGGCGCAGGGCTTCGCGGTCGACGTCCTCCAGCTCGCGGCGCAGAAGGTCGGGCTGCACGTCGCATACGACGGCGGCGGCACCTGGTCGGAGGAGACCGCGCGGCTGCGAACCGGGCGGATCGACGTTCTACCGGCGATGATGTGGAGCGAGAAACGGGCGCAAATCTTCGACCTCGCCGCATCCTACGCGTCGACCGCTTCGGTGATGGTGGTGCGGGAGGGGTCGCCCAAGATTTCCTCGCCGGCGCAGCTTCGCGGCAAGCGGGTGCTGGTGATCGAGGGACCGGGCGGAATCGCGACGCTGAAGGCGCGGTTCCCGATGGTCGACTGGCAGCGCACGCCGACGCCCCTGAAAGGGTTGCGCGACGTCTCTCTCGGTTCCGCCGA
>QKGW01000375.1 GCA_003250275.1 Alphaproteobacteria bacterium | reverse complement strand
CATCAAAGCCTCCAAGCCGAACACACGGGTTCGGTCACGCCGGTCCGATACGGGCCGGCCGTTCGCGTCGGGGAGTCCCATTCCACGGGGGCGGCCTCCGGAAATTGCCGGATGTGCCGCTTCGGCATCCGCCGCGGGGTTTCCTAGTCCGCCGTGGCGATGCGGCCGTCGGGCGCCGGATTTTCCGGTTCTGCCGCGCTCGGCCGGGCGCAATCTTTCATAGGCGCAGCGGCGATTCAATCGCTTTTGGAAGCCCGAAACGTGCGTAACGAGCGGGACGATCCGTGGCGTCCGGCGTAATTTTGGACGCGTTTCGCTTCCGGGGAAGCAGCAAAATTCCGGCGATTTCCGCCGCACGCGCGCCCGATGCGAAAGGTCTATGACCAAATCCCTAGGCCTATGCGGAAGCGCAGAACCCCAGGCGCGCCGCCGAGTCGTGCCGAGTCGCGCGGCTCAACGCAAAAAGGCCGCTCCGGGGGGAGCGGCCTTTGCCGTCGTCGGCGGGATCAGCGCGCCTTGGCGATGAAGTCCCGATACCAGGCGTAGCTATCCTTCGGCGTGCGTGTCTGCGTCGCGTAGTCGACGTGCACGAGGCCGAAGCGCGGGCCGTAGCCGCTGCCCCATTCGAAGTTGTCGAGCAGCGACCAGACGAAGTAGCCGCGCACGTCCGCACCCGCGGCGATCGCCTCCTGCATCTTCGCGGTGTAGAGGTCGAGGTACTTCACCCGGTGGGCGTCGTGGACCTTGCCCTCGGCGTCGGGCGCGTCGAGGTGGCCGCCGCAGCCGTTCTCGGTGACGTAGACCGGCAGCTTGTAGGTCTTGCTGAGGCCGATCAGTTCGTCGCGGAACGCGTCCGGCCAGATCGCCCAGCCGATTTCCGACTTCGGCGCGTCGTCGGGCGGGCTGCCCCAGGCGAATCCCCAGGTCGAATTGGGCTCGTCCTTGGCGAAGATCGGGCCGTAGTGGTTGAGGCCGAAGAAGTCGATCGGGCGGCAAATCTGCGCCATGTCGCCCGCCTGGACGTAGGGCTCGATCGCCTCGCCGAGCATCGGCGGGTAGTGGCCGAGCAACTGCGGATCGGGGAAGGCGAGGTTCCAGTGCTCGTTGAGCAGCGCCGCGGCCGCGCGGTCGGCGTCGGTGTCCTTCTCCGGCCACACCGCCTGGCGGTTGTGAACCGCGCCGATGAACGCATCCGGCACCAGCGAGCGGATCACGTCGACGCCGATGCCGTGGGCGCGGTTGACGTTGTGGATCACCTTGAGGTGGGTGTCGCGGTCGGTGATGCCGGGGGCGCTCCAGTCGATCGCGTAGCCGAACAGGGTGAACACCGCGAACTCGTTGAAGGTGATCCACTTCTTCACCCGGTCGCCGTAGCGCTTGGCGCAGAGCGCGGTGTAGTCGGCGAACCAGCCGGCGCTGTCGCGCACCGCCCAGCCGCCGATGTCGTGCAGCGCCTGCGGCAGATCCCAGTGGTAGAGGCAGAGCCAGGGTTCGATCCCGGCTTCGAGCAGGGAATCGATCAGGCGGTCGTAGAAATCGAGGCCCTTTTCGTTGGGCGCGCCCTTGCCGCGCGGCAGCACCCGCGGCCACGCCACCGAGAAGCGGTAGGCGTCGAGGCCGAGGCCGCGCATCAGGGCGATGTCCTCGGGGTAGCGGTGGTAGTGGTCGCAGGCGACGTCGCCGGTGTCGCCGTTGCCGATCTTGCCGGCGATGCGGCAGCGCGTGTCCCAAATCGACGGTTTTCGGCCGTCCTCGTCGTGTGCGCCTTCGATCTGATACGAGGAGGTCGACACCCCCCAGACGAAATCCTTCCGCCAAGCCGAACCGGTCATCGCCATACCCTCCCTGTGAGGTGTTTATTTGTTCTATAATTTACTGTAATCATTGGATTTAGGCCGTCAAGGGGAGGGTGCGATGCAGGCGATTCAAGATGCCTACCCGGACGATGTCGGGCATTGCTACGGATGCGGGCGTCTCAACCCGCACGGTCACCGGCTGAAAAGCTACTGGCAGGACGGCGTGGCGGTGGCGCGCTTCACCCCCGAGCCCTACCACACCGCGATTCCGGGGTTCGTCTACGGCGGGCTGATCGCCTCGCTGATCGACTGCCACGCCACCGGCACGGCGGCGGCTGCGGCGGCGGTCGCCGACGGCGTGCCGATCGGATCGCTGCGGTTCGTCACCGCGTCGCTCACCGTCGACTACCTCGCGCCGACGCCGCTCGGCGTCGAACTCGAACTCCTCGGCACGCCGGTGGAGGTGAAGGGCCGCAAGGTGGTGGCCGAAATCGTCCTGTCCGCCGGTGGTTCGCCGTGCGCGCGGGCGCGCGCGGTTCTGGTGCGGATGCCGGAGACGATGACGCCGCGCTAAGCGTCAGTCGGCGGCCACGGTGCGCAGGGTGTCGAGAAAATCCTCGACCGCGGCGGTCTGCCGCACCCCCTCGCGCTGCAACAGGCAGATCCAGCGCCCCGGCAACTCGAAGGCGAGGTCGAGGCAGACGATCCGCTCCGACGGCATCTCCAGGTCGAATTCGCGAATCGAGCGGAACGCGACCATCTCCGAATTCAGCAGCAGGTAGCGGATGATCGAGTAGGACGCGGTTTCCACGGTTCCGGTGGGAACCCGCGCCGCGGCGTCGACGAACCCTTCGTCGAGCAGCCGCCGGGTCACCGTGCCCGCCGGCGAGAGGATGAACGGATAGTTCAGAACCTCTTCGGCGGTGAGACGGGTGCGCTCCGCCAGCGGATGATGGCGGGAGGTGAAGAGGCCCATCCGGTTCCAGACGATGCGCTCCATCGCCACGCCTTCGAGCAACGCCGGGCTCGGCTGGGCGCAAATCAGCGCGTCGATCTCGCCCGCGTGCAGGGCGGTGAGGAGCGCGCCGATGGTGCCCTCGATGGTGCGCACGACGATCCCCGGATGCGACGACCGGGTGCGGTTGATCGCCTCGGGGAGGAGCGCCTTGCGCGAGTAGGCGAGGCCGCCGATGCACACCAGACCCTGGGAGAGGCCGTCGCAGGAGTCGACGTCGTCGTGGATCTTGCGCAGTTCGGAGAGAACCCGCTTGAAGCTGAACGCGCACGAGACGCCCGCCGGGGTGGCGATCATGCCGGTGGCGGTGCGGGAAAACAGCTTGGTGCCGAGGTCGGTTTCGAGATGGTGGATCGACGCCGAGACCGCCGGCTGGGTGATGTCGAGCGGCAGGCAGGCCCGCTGCGCCGAGCCGAAATCGTGGACCGCGATCAGCGCCCGCAGCCGCGAGACGTCCACCTGCATCTGGAACAGCGCCGCGTTCGCCCGCACGCCGCCTTTCACCGCCTGGTTCAACCGCACCAGCAGGCCATCGAGTTCCGCCTGGATGATGCGGCACCGCTCGGCCACGAGTTCGCCTTCCGGCGTCGGCGCGACGCCGCTCGCCGAGCGCACCAAGAGGGCCCGGCCGTACTTCTCCTCGAGGATGCCGATCGAACGCGACACCGCCGACGGGCTGCGGCGCAGCGCGTCGCTCGCGGCGGAGATCCGCCCGTGCTCGAGAACCGATGCGAGCGCGCCGAGGTGGCCGAGGGAGAAGTTCCTGTCGATGTGGTCCGGCACGTCCGCACCTCGATCCTCGCTGCGGAAGGGGTGGTTCCGGCCTCGCGCAGACATGGTGAAAGTGGTGTCCGATAGCCGTTATCTGGTTGATAGCAGCTGGAATTTCGAGATTGTTCCGAACACTATATAACCAGATTCGAAAACGGCATAGGCACTTTGCAATAGGGGCAATGCGCGCGTCGTGATCTAGTTTTCAGGAATGGTTGGATAATCAGCGTTTGAACGACCAAAAGTTCGGGAGGTCCAAATGATAAAGATTTCAACCGTGGCGGCTTCGTGCCTGATGGTGGCGGCACTGGCCTCGGCTCCTGCGAATGCGGAGTCGAAGAAACCCGCGAATTACCCCACCCGACCGATCAATTTCGTCGTGTCGTATCCCTCGGGCGGCGGCATGGACATCACCGCCCGCACCCTCGCCGCGCAGATGGAACGCGTGACCGGGTATCAGTTCCGCGTCGAGAATCGTCCCGGCGGCGGCAGCATCATCGGCAACACCTACATGGCCACCCAGGCCCGCGCCGACGGCTACACCGTCGGCATCCTCGCCAACCCGACGGTGTTCGTGAACATCCTCAAGCAGGGCGCGAGCTTCAAGAAGGAAGACCTGGAGCCGATCGCCGGCATCAACTTCGAGCCGACGGTGTGGACGGTCCGTACCGATTCCGAGTTCGGCAAGATGAGCTTCCGCGAGATCGTCGACTACGCGAAGGCGAACCCCGAGAAGGTCAAGGTCGGGGTGATTCCGAATTCGTCGTTCGATACCGCGACGCGCATCGTCGCCCGCGAATCCGGCGCGAAGTTCACCATCGTTCCGTTCCAGGGCGGCAAGCCCGCGGTGGTGTCTCTGCTCGGCGGAAACATCGACATGTCGGGCATCTACTACACCGAGATCGCGCAGTACGTGAAGGACGGCAGCCTCAAGGTTCTGGCGGTCGCCGACAACACCCGCCTCGGCGAGGCGCCGGACGCGCCGACGATGAAGGAACTCGGGATCAAGATGGCCTCGGGCACCTGGGGCGCGGATCGCTTCGCCGCGGTGCCGAAGGGTACGCCCAAGGAGATCAAGGCGTATCTCTCCGACCTGATCCTCAAGACCCTCGCCGATCCGGAGACCCACGCGGCCTTCGAGAAGGTCGGCGTGTCGGTCGGTGCGCAGGGCATGGCGGAGAAGCAGAAGGGGTACGACGCGTCCTACGACGAAGTCTACTCGTACCTCAAGGAAGCCGGGCAGTTGAAGTTGGCCCAGTAAACCGGAGGGGTCGGGCGCCCGCGCGTCCGGCCCGTCGCGCCCCGAAGCCTCGCGGCCGATGCCGCGAAGGCGGGGAGGGCGGTGCGCCGCGCACGGCGGCGCGAGTTTCGGAAATCCCAGCTTCGAGGCACCCATGTTCGAAGGCTTGTTGGCCGCCCTGACTCCGTCGAACCTTCTCATCGAGATCGTCGGCGTCATCATCGGCATCATCTTCGGGGCCATTCCCGGCCTGACCGCGACCCTCGCGATCGCGCTGTTCGTGCCGGTCACCTTCCTGATGACCGCGGATGCCGGAATGATCATGCTCGGCGGCATCTACGTCGGCGGCATTTTCGGCGGCAGCATCTCGGCGATCCTGGTCAACGTTCCGGGCACGCCGGCTTCGATCGTCACCGGATGGGAAGGCCACGCGATGGCCAAGGCGGGCAAGGCGCCGCTCGCGCTCGGCATCGCCGCGCTGAGTTCCGGCGTCGGCGGCATCCTCTCCGGCGTCGCTTTGCTGTTCCTGACGCCGGTGCTCTCGTCCCTCGCGTTGCAGTTCGGCCCCGCCGACTACTGCGCGCTGCTGCTGTTCAGCTTCGTCGTCGTCATCGTCATGGTCGAGACGCCGATCATGCGCAATTTCCTCGGCTGCTGCGTCGGCCTGCTGCTGACCACGATCGGCCTCGATCCGGTCACCGGCGAGGCGCGGTTCACCTTCGGCAGCGTCGATCTGATGTCGGGCTTCAATCTCATCGCGGTGCTGATCGGGCTGTTCTGCATGACCCAGGCGGTGTACCTCGCCTTCGAGAGCCTCGAGCGCGGCTCGGACGCGACGCTCGCCGCCGAGGGCGAGGGGGCTTCGTCCGCGGAACTCCTCAAGACGATCTTCAGCCGCGCCTTCACCTATGTCCGCGCCTCGGTGGTCGGGGTGTTCCTCGGCATTCTTCCGGCGGTGGGTCCGGTCACCACGCCCTTCGTCGCGCACGCGCTGGAGCGGCGCTTCAACAAACGCGACGAGGCCTTCGGCAAGGGCTCGGTCACCGGCCTGATCGCCGCCGAGGCCTCCAACAGCGCGAACGTCGGCGGTTCGCTGATCCCGCTGATCTCGCTCGGCATTCCCGGCAGCGGCGCGGCGGCGGTGTTCATCGGCGCGTTGACCCTGCACGGGCTGCAGCCCGGGCCGCTTCTGTTCAAGAACGAGCCGGTGCTGATCTACACGTTCTTCTGGGGGTTCCTGGCGGTCAACCTGTTCATGATGCTCTTCGGCATGTACGCGGCGCGCTACTTCGCCGTGGTGCTGCGGGTGCCGAAGAGCGTGCTCGCGACCTTCATCGCGGTGTTCTCGATCCTCGGGTCCTACGCGATCCAGAACAGCCTGTTCGACGTCGTCGTGATGTTCGGCGCGACCGCGCTCGCGCTGTGGTTCCGCGCGCTGCGCGTGCCGATCCTGCCGATCGTGCTGACGATGATCCTCGGCCCGCTGTTCGAGCAGGAGGCGCTGGTGATGTTCACCACGTCGTCGGGGATCGGCGACGTGCTCGGCCGGCCGATCGCGGTCGCGTTCTTTGCCGTCACCCTGGTGATGATCGTGGTCTCCGCCGCGCGGCGGCTCCGCGCCGACCCGTCGCGACCGCCCCATCCGGCAGGTTAGGGACGTGCGCAGGCCAT
>QKGW01000482.1 GCA_003250275.1 Alphaproteobacteria bacterium | reverse complement strand
CAGGGCGTCGTCGCCGCCTGCGCCGCGCCCGCGCCGGGGCGCGAGGACACCTGGATCACGCCGCAGATCGCGCGCCTCTACAACCAGCTCTTCCTGCGCGGCTTCGCCCATTCGATCGACTGCTGGGAAAACGGCACCCTCGTCGGCGGGCTTTACGGCGTCTCGATCGGCGCGGCGTTCTTCGGCGAGAGCATGTTCTCGCGCCGCACCGAGGCCTCCAAGGTCGCCCTCGTCCACCTCGTCGCGCGGCTGCGCGCGGGCGGCTTCGCCCTGCTCGACACCCAGTTCACCACCGAGCACCTGCGCGGCATGGGCGCGGTCGAGATCGCCCGTCCCGCCTACCTCAAGGCGCTCGCGATGGCGATCGACCACCCCGGCGAGTTTTTCCCGCCCGAGGCCGACATCGCCCGCGAAATGGCGCGGTTCACCGGTTAGATATCGAGGTCTTCCGCGAACTTCGCGCGTTCCTGGATGAAGCGGAAGCGGAGTTCCGGCTTCTTGCCCATCAGGTCCTCGACCAGGCGCGCGGTGTCCTTCGCCTCTTCGGCGCCGTCCTCGGTTCGCGCCGAGGGCACCACCACGCGCAAGAGCGTGCGGCGCTTCGGGTCCATCGTGGTTTCCTTGAGCTGCGCCGGCGGCATTTCGCCGAGACCCTTGAAGCGGCTGATCTCGACCTTGCGGTTCGCGAACGTCGTCTTCATCAGCTCCTCGCGGTGCGCGTCGTCGCGCGCGTAGTGCGTCACCGTGCCCGCGGTCATGCGGTAGAGCGGCGGCATCGCGAGGTAGAGGTGGCCGCTCTCGATCAGCTTCGGCATCTCGCGGTAGAAGAAGGTCATCAGCAGCGAGGCGATGTGCGCGCCGTCGACGTCCGCGTCGGTCATGATGATGACCTTCTCGTAGCGCAGGCGCTCTTCCTCGTAGTGATTGCGCACGCCGCAGCCGAGCGCCTCGATCATGTCCTTGAGCTCCTGGTTGCCCTGGAGCTTCTCGACCGAGGCCGAGGCGACGTTGAGGATCTTGCCGCGCAGGGGCAGGATCGCCTGGCTCTCGCGGCTGCGCGCCTGCTTCGCCGAGCCGCCCGCCGAATCGCCCTCGACGAGGAAGATCTCCGAGCCCTCCGCGACCGCGCGGGTGCAGTCGGCGAGCTTGCCCGGCAGGCGCAGGCGCTTGGTCGCCGACTTGCGCGACATCTCCTTCGCCTGCTTGCGCCGGGCGCGCTCCTCGGCGCGGTCGAGCACGGCGGCGAGGAGCCGGTTCGCGACCTCGGGGTCGGCGGTCAGCCAGTGGTCGAAGTGGTCCTTGATCGCCTGTTCGACGAGGCGCGTCGCCTCGTTGCTGGCGAGCTTCTCCTTGGTCTGGCCCTGGAACTGCGGATCGCGGATGAACAGCGAAAGCAGCACGCAGGCGCCGCCGAAGGCGTCCTCGGCGTTGAGCTTGTCGGCCTTGCGGTTGCCGATCATCTCGGCATAGCTGCGCAGGCCGCGCACCACGACGTTGCGGAAGCCGTTCTCGTGGGTGCCGCCCTCGGGCGTCGGGATGGTGTTGCAGTACGACGAGAAGAAGCCGTCGTCGTTGTCGTCGGGCCAGATCGCCGCCCACTCCACCGAGCCCATGTCGTCGGAAAGCGTCGCGGTGCCGGCGAAGGCGGTCGGGGTCAGGCGGGCGCGGTCCTT
>QKGW01000122.1 GCA_003250275.1 Alphaproteobacteria bacterium | reverse complement strand
GCGGATCGATGGCGATGGCGCGGCGCAATGCCGCGACCGCGTCGTCCGGGCGGCGCAGCAGTTGCAGCGCCTGGCCTCGCAGGGTGTGCAGGTCGGCGATGTTCGGGAAGCGCGCGAGGCCCGCGTCGGCGGCGGCCAGCGCGTCGTTCGCGTCGACTTCGATCATCAGGCTGGCGAGCCGGAAATACGGCGCGGGCGTCGGCGGCTTCTGCTCGATCACCCAGGCATAGAGCGCCGCCGCTTCGGGGAGCCGGCCCATCGCCGCGAGAACGCCGGCGAGGACGAAACGCGCCTGCACCGCGAACGCGGGCGCGGTGGCCGCAGTGGAAAGCAGGCGCGCCGCGGCGGCGAGGTCGCCGTCCTCCTCCGCGAGGCGGCCGAGCGCGAACGACGCCGGCGCGAAGCTCGGCTCGCGGCGCAGCGCGGCTTCGAGGTGACCGCGCGCGGCGTCGCGGCGGCCGCGTTCCAGCAGCATCAGGGCGAGATTGTAGCGCGCCTTGGGGTCGTCCGGGTGGGCGGCGACGGCGCGTTCCAGGCGGCGGAACGCTTCGGCCTTCTGGGCGGCCGAGGGGCGGGGCGGGCGAAGGGTGGGCGGCATGGGCGTCCGATGCGATGGGAGGCTGCGGAGGACCTTCTAGATACCGCATCGCCGCCGGGTGCGCTAGTTGTCGGACGGCGGGGCGTTCTCCTCGAACGTGTCCCTGGGGTCGAGGCTCAGGGTTTCGGCGGCGGGGCTGTCGGATTCGTAGATGTCCTCGCGCTTCCACGAGATCACGAACGCCGCGGTGTATTCGTTCTTGCGGGCATAGCCGAAGCCGGGGCCGGGCGTCGCCACCGCGAGGCCGGTCTGGGCGTCGTAGACCGCAACCGCGAACTTCGCCACGCCGAGCTGCCGTACCTTCTCGAACAGCGCGATCTTCGGCGTGGTGAGCGTGGAACTGGTGGTGGGAACCGGGATGTCGTAGGTGTCGAGGCCGACGATGGTGTCGGAGTTGTCGATGCCGAGCGCGCCCGAGCGGATCTCGACGATCTGCTCCGCCTGCGCGCGGTCGGCGACCAGGGCCGCGCCGCGCGCCAGGATCGCGGCGCGGATCGCGCCGATCGCGTATTTGCCGTCCTGCGGCGCCTCGAAGTTGTCGGCGACGACGAAGGTCTTTTTCGCCGGAGGCACCGCAAGGGCGACCACCTCCGCCGCGCGGTCGGCAGCCGCCGAGATCAGCAGCTGCTCGGTGGCGGTGCGGCCGGTGGTGGTGGTGCGCTCGGTCGAACACGCGGCAAGGCCGAGGCACACGAAAACGATGGCGAGAACGCGCGTCATGTCATCTCCGAACGGATGGGGTGCCCCTTTGGTTTCGTGTCGGTGGTCCGAATTGTCAAGCCGCGCGGCGATGCCGGATCGGCATCGCGCGATACGTCGCCGCCGCCGCACCGATCGGGTATAGTGGCCTATCTCACCTGGGACTTTTCCGGCGCGCCGCGCCGTCCCGAACTCGTCCATGGAGAACTCGATGACTGATCGCAGCTACACCATCGCCGTTATTCCCGGCGACGGCATCGGCAAGGAAGTGATGCCCGAAGGCGTGCGCGTGCTCGAAGCCGCGGCGAAGAAGTTCGGCTTCACCCTGAACCTGCAGGACCACGACTTCGCCAGCTGCGACTACTACGCCAAGCACGG
>QKGW01000110.1 GCA_003250275.1 Alphaproteobacteria bacterium | reverse complement strand
CGCGAGGATGAGGTCGCGGCCCTGGGCGGGCAGCGGCGCGCCGCTTTCGTCGACGCTGCCGGTCTGGCTGTCGGGGCCGAGGATCGGCACGATCTCGCCCGCGGCGATGCCGCTCTTCCAGGTTTCGAGGAGGGTGTCGGTTGTCTGCATGGAAGCCCCCTGAAGGTCGAAAGGTGAGGGACTCCCAGCAATTCTTGCGCCACCAGAGCACCCGAGGGTGCACCCCTTTCCAGAATCGTCATGACCGGGCTTGCTCCGGTCATCCACGTGGTTTTGTTTTCCCTGGGCGTGGAAAAACCAGCCGTAGACCCCCGGATCGAGTCCGGGGGTGACGGTTTTGGAAGGTGCGCGGCCTCGTTTGGGGCGTGTCGGGAATCCGACAATGGCGGAAAACCGCGCTACTTCATCCAGTAGCAGAGGCGCACGCGGTAGGCGCCGCCGATCACCATCACCTCGTTCTCGCCCTTGAGGCGGCCCGGCAGCAGGTCCTGGGTGCAGAACACCTTCTCGCGCGGGATCTTCGCTTCCAGCACGCTGTCGCCGAACTCGGAGGCGCGCTCGGGGTCGCGGGTGAAGGAGTTCATCGCGTTCAGCACCACGATCGCCTCGCGCTTCGCCGTCCGTTCGAGGATGTCGAAGTCCTCGATGCCGTTGACGCCGCGATAGAGCGTCATGTGGGTTTCGGGCGCGTGCGCGAGTTCGTACTGCGCGTAGGCGTAGAGCAGGTCGAGCTGGGCGTCGAGCGCGTGGGTGGCGTAGATGCCTTGCGCGCGCTCGCGTTCGAAACGGGCGTCGGCGTCGTCGTCGCCCGCGCGCAGAAGCCCCTTGTGGAAACGCGTGAGTAGGCCGAAGCGGCTTTCCACCCAGCCCTTGATCACCGCCGCCTCGCGTCCGTCGGAATCGAAGAACCAGCCGCGCAGCACCCGGGTGTAGTCCGCCTTGGTGCGGTGGCGCTTGGTTTCGCCGCCCGCCTCCTCCGGGGTTTCGAGGCAGAAGTGCACGGTCATGTAGTCGATGAAGCGTTCCGCGCGCGCGTGCGGATCGGGGAGCGCGTCGAGCATGGCGAACAGTTCGGCGTGGAACGGGAACACCCCGTCGAGCCGGAGCGGCACCGGATTTTCCTGAAAATTCAGGCCTCCGAGGATCACCGGCGGCAGGTTGCAGCGGTTGATCGGCAGCCGCGCCCAGCCGGGGAGGGAGGGTTGCGCGGGAGGCGCCGGGGTGTCGTCTGCCATACAGGAACTCGCGCGCTTTGTTGCGTATGTCACGCGCCGACGGCATTCGGCACGTCCCTAAAAATACAGCTAGCTCAGCGGGTTGTCGAGCATTTCGGAAATTGGCACGGGCGTTGCTGCTAGGGCGCTGTCGAATGAATTTTCGGTGGTTGACCGAGACCCCTCGGGACCGTTTGAAGACACAAAGGAGAACGACCATGGCTTTGCGTCAGTGCGCGATTTACGGCAAGGGTGGCATCGGCAAGTCCACGACCACCCAGAATCTGGTTTCCGCCCTCGCGGAAATGGGCAAGAAGGTGCTGATCATCGGCTGCGATCCGAAGGCGGACTCGACCCGACTGATCCTCCACGCCAAGGCCCAGGACACCATCATGAGCCTCGCCGCCGAGGCCGGTTCGGTTGAGGATCTCGAGCTCGAGGACGTGCTCAAGATCGGTTATCAGGGCATCCGTTGCGCCGAGTCCGGCGGTCCGGAGCCGGGCGTCGGCTGCGCCGGCCGCGGCGTCATCACCGCGATCAACTTCCTCGAGGAAGAGGGCGCGTACGAGGAAGACCTCGACTTCGTGTTCTACGACGTTCTCGGCGACGTGGTGTGCGGCGGTTTCGCGATGCCGATCCGCGAGAACAAGGCGCAGGAAATCTACATCGTCTGCTCCGGCGAGATGATGGCGATGTTCGCCGCCAACAACATCTCCAAGGGCATCGTGAAGTACGCGACCACCGGTTCGGTGCGTCTCGCCGGCCTGATCTGCAACTCGCGTAACACCGACCGCGAAGACGAGCTGATCATCGCCCTCGCCGAGAAGCTCGGCACCCAGATGATCCACTTCGTCCCGCGCGACAACGTCGTGCAGCGCGCCGAAATCCGCCGCATGACCGTGATCGAGTTCGATCCCACCTGCCAGCAGGCGAACGAGTACCGCTCCCTCGCGCAGAAGATCGTCGACAACAAGAAGTTCGTGATCCCGACCCCGCTCGAGATGGACGACCTCGAAAATCTCCTGATGGAATTCGGCATCATGGACGTCGAGGACGAGAGCGTCGTCGGCAAGACCGCGGCCGAGCTGGCCTAATCGCCAACGGGTAGTTTGAAACACGTCAGAGGAGTGCCGAATATGGCCGCATTGACGCGAGAAGAAACCCAGAACCTGATTCAAGAGGTTCTCGCGGTCTACCCTGAAAAGGCGAAGAAGGACCGCGCCAAGCACCTGATGGTGAACGACCAGTCGGTCGACGTCGCCAAGAAGTGCATCACTTCCAACCGTAAGTCGCTGCCGGGCGTGATGACCATCCGCGGCTGCGCCTACGCCGGTTCCCGCGGCGTGTGCTGGGGTCCGATCAAGGACATGATCCACATTTCCCACGGTCCCGTGGGGTGCGGCATGTACTCGACCATGGGCCGCCGCCACTACGCCAACGGCACCACCGGTTCGGACATCTTCACCACCATCAACGTCACGTCCGACTTCCAGGAGAAGGACATCGTCTTCGGTGGCGACAAGAAGCTCAAGGCGATCATCGACGAGCTCGAGACGCTCTTCCCGCTCGCCAAGGGCTACACGATCCAGTCGGAATGCCCGATCGGCCTGATCGGCGACGACATCGAATCGGTCGCCAAGGTGAAGGGCGCCGAGATCGAGAAGACCATCGTTCCGGTGCGTTGCGAAGGCTTCCGCGGCGTTTCGCAGTCGCTCGGCCACCACATCGCCAACGACACCATCCGCGACTGGGTGCTGCCGACCCGCGAAGGCAAGGACGACGGCTTCGAGAAGACCCCGTACGACGTCAACATCCTCGCCGACTACAACATCGGCGGCGACATCTGGCCGTCGCGGATGCTGCTCGAAGAGATCGGCCTGCGCGTGATCGCCCAGGTTCCGGGCGACGGCACTCTCGCCGAGATGGAGAAGTCGATCCACGCCAAGCTCAACCTTCTCCACTGCTACCGCTCGATGAACTACGTCTCGCGGCACATGGAAGAGAAGTTCGGGATTCCGTGGATGGAGTACAACCTCTTCGGCCCGACCAAGATCGAAGCCTCGCTGCGCGCGATCGCCGAGCGCTTCGACGACAAGATCAAGGAAGGCGTCGAGAAGACCCTCGCGAAGTACAAGCCGCAGTGGGAAGCGGTGGTCGAGAAGTACCGCCCGCGTCTCGAAGGCAAGAAGGTGATGCTCTACGTCGGCGGTCTGCGCCCGCGTCACATCATCGGCGCCTACGAGGACCTCGGCATGGAAGTGGTCGGCACCGGCTACGAATTCGCCCACAACGACGACTACGACCGCACGATCAAGGAGATGGGCGACGCGACCCTGATCTACGACGACGTCACCGCTTACGAGCTCGACGAATTCGTCAAGAAGATCAAGCCCGACCTGATCGGCTCCGGCATCAAGGAGAAGTACCAGTTCCAGAAGATGGGCTTCCCCTTCCGTCAGATGCACAGCTGGGACTACTCCGGTCCCTACCACGGCTACGACGGGTTCGCGATCTTCGCTCGCGACATGGACATGACGCTGAACAACCCGTGCTGGAAGGAAATGAAGGCACCGTGGTTGCGGCCCCTCGCAACCGAGGTTCAGGCGGCCTGATCCCACTGGGATCAGGCTCCCCCGAGCCTCTGTGGATTTGATGTTCTTACCCAGCAGCCGCGAATGTGCGGCGCGGGAAGGAGAGAGCCATGAGCCAGACTGTCGACAATATCAAGGCAGGCTACCCGCTGTTCCTGGACCAGGACTACCAGGACATGTTCGCGGGCAAGCGTACGAACTTCGAAGAGGCGGTGCCGCAGGAAAAGGCGCGCGAGATCTTCGAATGGACCACCACCGCCGAGTACAAGGAGATCAACTTCTCCCGCGAGGCGGTGACCATCAGCCCGGCCAAGGCCTGCCAGCCGCTCGGCGCGGTGCTGTGCGCCCTGGGCTTCGAAAAGACCCTGCCCTACGTGCACGGTTCGCAGGGCTGCGTCGCCTACTTCCGCACCTACTTCAACCGTCATTTCAAGGAGCCGATCGCCTGCGTTTCGGACTCGATGACGGAAGACGCGGCGGTGTTCGGCGGCCACAACAACATGTACCAGGGCCTCGAGAACGCGTTCAACATCTACAAGCCCGAAGTGATCGCGATCTCCACCACCTGCATGGCGGAAGTCATCGGTGACGACATCAGCTCGTTCATCAACAACGCCAAGAAGGAAGGCCACATCCCGCAGGACCTGCCGGTTCCGTTCGCCCACACGCCGTCGTTCGTCGGCAGCCACGTGGTCGGCTGGGACAACATGATGGAAGGCATCCTGCGCTGCTTCACCGCGCAGTCGATGGAAGGCAAGGAAGTCGGCTCCAACGGCAAGATCAACGTGGTGCCGGGCTTCGAGACCTACCTCGGCAACTACCGCGTGATCGACCGGATGCTCGACGAGATGGAGGTCGACCACACCATCCTCTGCGACCCGACCGAAGTGCTCGACACCCCGGCCGACGGCGAATACCGCATGTACGCGGGCGGCACCAGCCAGTACGCGGTGAAGGACGCGCCCAACGCGATCGACACCCTGCTGCTCCAGCCGACCCAGCTGGTCAAGACCAGGAAGGTGGTCAAGGAGCTGTGGAACCAGCCCGCGACTCCGGTGGTCTACCCGCTCGGCCTCGCCGGCACCGACAAGTTCCTGATGACCGTCTCCGAGCTGACCGGCAAGCCGATCCCGGAGAGCCTCACCAAGGAGCGCGGCCGCCTGGTCGACATGATGACCGACAGCCACCCGTGGCTGCACGGCAAGAAGTTCGCCCTCTGGGGCGACTCCGACTTCGTGATCGGCATGGTGCGCTTCCTGATGGAGCTGGGCGCGGAGCCCACCCACATCCTGTGCGCCAACGCCAACAAGAAGTGGGAGAAGGAAGTCCAGAAGGTGCTCGACGCGTCGCCCTACGGCGCGAACGGCAAGATCTACATCGGCAAGGACCTCTGGCACATGCGCTCGCTGGTGTTCACCGATCGCCCCGACTTCATGATCGGCAACTCCTACGGCAAGTTCATTCAGCGCGATACCAAGGCGCTCGACCCGGCGTTCGAGGTTCCGCTGATCCGCATCGGCTTCCCGATCTTCGATCGTCACCACCTGCACCGCGCGACCACGCTCGGCTACGAAGGTGCGATGCAGATCCTCACCACCCTGGTGAATGCCGTGCTCGAACAGCTGGACAACGAAACCAGCTTGCTGGGCCAAACCGACTTCAACTACGATTTGGTCCGCTAAGGTTCCGACGGACGGACGGCCCGGAGATGTCTCCGGGCCTGCCGCCCGCCCGGCGTTTCCCGGGGGAGGCTTACGCACCGCGAAGGAGAGCGCGATGCCGAGTGTGATGGTGCGACGCAGCGACGAGGGTAAACTCCTGTTCTACGTTGCGAAGAAGGATCTCGAAGAGGTCATCACGGCGGTCGAGGTCGATACCGCGGAAGAATGGGGCGGGGAAGTTACCCTGGGCGACGGCGAGAAGTTCTTCATCGAACCGATCAGCCCGCCGCCGACCTTCCCGACCACGTTGCGCTTCAAGCGCGTCGAGTGAACCCGCCGCGGTGCCGCGCGGCGTAATGTTTGGAGGACCAATCCATGGCCATGAAGATCGACAAGGATACCTGCGTCGCGTGCGGTGAGTGCGAGGCGGTTTGCCCGAACGGCGCGATTTCGCCCGCCAAGGGCATCTACAAGATCGACCCGGAGAAGTGCACCGAGTGCGAAGGCGTCGCCGACGGCCCGCAGTGCATGGATGCCTGCCCCGACGGCTGCATCGACTATCTCACTGCCTGACGGATCCCCGCGGGGGCCGGTTCGCTCCGGCCCCCGCGTTCGTTTTCAGCCTCGGAGGATTGCCGATGACCGAAGCCGCCCACCCGATCACCGAGGCGATTGCGCTGCGCATCGGCCTTGCCGCCCGCGCCCTGCCCGATGTCGAGCCCGCGCGCCTGGTCGAGGTGCTGCTCGATCTCTCGAAGGGCAATCCGCCGACGCCGCTGTCGCTGCAGGCGCTCACCGTCCGCCGCCTCAAGGAAGGCCTCGACGGTGCGCTCTCCGACCAGCCTTCGGAGCAGCTCAAGGAGGCGGTCGCCTACCTGCGCGGCGAAAAGCAGGTGACCGAGGTCGCCGACAACCTGCCGACCGCCGAACCCTACGCCGAGGGCGACCTGCCCGGCTCGATCCGCGTCGCGATGGCGTCGAACGCCGCGGAGACGCTCGACGGCCACTTCGGCAGCTGCGCCCGCTTCCTCGTCTACCAGGTTTCGCCC
>QKGW01000299.1 GCA_003250275.1 Alphaproteobacteria bacterium | reverse complement strand
TACTTCCTGATCGTGTCGGACTTCATCCAGTGGTCGAAGGCGCAGGGGATTCCGGTGGGGCCGGGGCGCGGCTCGGGCGCGGGCTCGGTGGTCGCGTGGGCGCTGACCATCACCGACCTCGATCCGCTCCACTTCAACCTGCTGTTCGAGCGCTTTCTCAACCCCGAACGCGTGTCGATGCCCGACTTCGATATCGACTTCTGCCAGGATCGCCGCGAAGAGACGATCCGCTACGTGCAGGAGCGTTACGGGCACGAAAAGGTCGCGCAGATCATCACCTTCGGCAAGCTGCAGGCGCGTGCGGTGATCCGCGACGTCGGGCGCGTGCTCGGGATGCCCTACGGCCAGACCGACAAGATCTGCAAGCTGATCCCCAACAATCCCGCCAAGCCGACGCCCCTGGGCGAGGCGATCGACGGCGAGCCGAAGCTCCAGGAAATGCGCTCCGACCCGCAGGTCGCGCAGCTCTTCGACATCGGCCTCAAGCTCGAAGGCCTCTACCGCAACGCCTCGACCCACGCCGCGGGCGTGGTGATCGGCGACCGCCCGCTCGACGAACTCGTGCCGCTCTACCGCGATCCGCGCTCCGAAATGCCGGTGACGCAGTTCAACATGGCGTGGGTCGAAAGCACCGGCCTGATCAAGTTCGACTTCCTCGGCCTCAAGACCCTCACCGTGCTCTCAACCGCGGTGAAGCTGATCGCCAAGCGCGGCATCGAGATCGACCTGCTGAAGATTCCCGTCGACGACCGGCCGACTTTCGAAATGCTCTCGCGCGGCGACACCGCCGGCGTGTTCCAGCTCGAAAGTCAGGGTATGCGCGACGTGCTGCGCAAGCTGCGCCCCGATACCCTCGAAGACATCGTCGCGGTCGTGGCGCTCTACCGCCCCGGCCCGATGGAGAACATTCCGAGCTACATCAACCGCAAGCACGGCTCCGAGCCGGTCGACTACATGCACCCGAAGCTCGAAGGGGTGCTCAAGGAAACCTACGGCATCATCATCTACCAGGAACAGGTGATGCAGATCGCCCAGGTGCTCGCGGGCTACTCGCTCGGTGGCGCGGACCTCTTGCGCCGTGCGATGGGCAAGAAGAAACAGGAGGAGATGGACAAGCAGCGCCAGATCTTCCTCGAAGGCGCGGACAAGACCGGCGTCGATCGCGGCCACGCCGACCAGATCTTCGACCACGTGAACAAGTTCGCGGGCTACGGCTTCAACAAGTCGCACGCCGCCGCGTACGCCCTCGTCGCCTATCAGACCGCGTACCTCAAGGCGAACTATCCGGTCGAATTCCTCGCCGCGTCGATGACCCTCGATATCCACAACACCGACAAGCTCTCGCACTTCAAGCAGGAGCTCGACCGCCTCAAGATTCCGGTGCTGCCGCCGGACGTGAACCGCTCCGAGGCGGATTTTTCGGTGGAGTACGACGCCGAAGGGGCGGGGGCGGTGCGCTACGCGCTCGCGGCGCTCAAGAACGTCGGCGCCGCCGCGATGGACGCACTCGTCGCCGCGCGCAACGCGGGCGGGCCGTTCAAGAGCCTGATCGACTTCGCCGAACGGGTCGAGCCGCAGGTGCTCAACCGCCGTTCGCTCGAAAATCTGGTGAAGGCGGGCGCGTTCGACCGGCTGGAGAAGAACCGCGCGCGGATCGTCAACGGCCTCGACACCCTGATGCGCTTCGCCCAACTGACGCAGCAGGAGCGGGCGTCCTCGCAGGTGAGCCTGTTCGGCGGCGGCGGCGTCGCGATCCCGCCGCCGGAACTGCCGGCGTGCGGCGACTGGCCGCCGATGGAGCGGCTGAACCAGGAGTTCGGCGCGGTTGGCTTCTATCTCTCGGCGCATCCGCTCGACGCCTACGCGACGCTGATGGAAAAGCTCAACGTGCTGCCCGCCGCCGACCTCGTCACCTCGGTGCGGATGGGCGGGGTGTCGCGGGTCAAGCTCGCGGGCATCGTGGTCTCGATGCGCGAGCGCATCGGCAAGACCGGCAAGCGCTACGCCTTCGCCGAGTTCTCCGACGCCACCGGCTCGTTCGAGGTGACGCTGTTCTCCGAGACCCTCGCCGCCGCGCGCGAACTGCTCTCGACCAACCAGCCGCTGCTGCTCACCGTCGAGGTGCGCGCCGAAGAGGAACAGCTCCGCCTCACCGCGCAGGATGTCACCTCGCTCGACCGCGCCGCGGCGCGCGCGGTGAAGGGGCTGCGCGTCACCGTGACCGATCCCGAACCGCTGCCCGCGCTCCGGGGCATCCTCGGCGAAGCGCCGCCGGGCCGCCACAACGTGCGCCTCACGGTGAAGCTGGAGGACCGCGAGGTCGACCTCACCCTCGGGCAGAACCGCACGATCGGACCGCAGACCCTCGCGGCGCTGCGCGAAGTCGGCGGAATCGTCGTCGAGGAACTCGGCTGACATCCGAATAACGCTTGCATTGCGGCCTCCGAGCCGCTATTTCAGCCGCATCACTCACGCGGGCCTTGCGGCCATGCCCATGCATGGTCGCTCCGGTGGAGGTTTCCTCCTGCGGCTCGCGGACGTTTCAACCGGAAAAGCGAGGATATTATGGCGCTTCCGACCTTCTCGATGAGCCAGCTGATTCAGGCTGGTGTGCACTTCGGCCACAACACCCGCCGCTGGAACCCGAAGATGGCTCCGTTCCTCTTCGGCTCGCGCGACAACATCCACATCATCGACCTGCAGCAGACCGTGCCGATGCTCTATCGCGCGATGCAGGCGGTGCAGCAGGTGGTGGCCGGTGGCGGCCGCGTCCTGTTCGTCGGCACCAAGCGCCAGGCCCAGGACCCGATCGCCGATGCGGCGAAGCGTTGCGGCCAGTACTACGTCAACCACCGCTGGCTCGGCGGTATGCTGACCAACTGGAAGACCGTGTCGCTCTCGATCCGCCGCCTGCGCGAGATCGACCAGCGCATCGCCAACGGCGAAGTGCAGGGCCTCACCAAGCGCGAGCAGCTCAACCTCAACCGTGAGCGCGACAAGCTCGAGCGCGCGCTCGGCGGCATCAAGGACATGGGCGGCCTGCCGGACATCCTGTTCGTCATCGACACCCTCAAGGAGAGCCTTGCGGTTCAGGAAGCCAAGAAGCTCGGCATTCCGGTCGTCGCGATCTGCGACAGCAACTCCGACCCGGACACCATCGACTTCCCGGTTCCCGGCAACGATGACGCGATCCGCGCCATCAACACCTACTGCGAGCTGATCTCGGGCGCGGTGCTCGACGGCATCCAGGCCGAACTCACCGATGCCGGCGTCGACATCGGCGCCGCCGAGGAAGTGTTCGCCGAGGAAGCCGCCCCGGAAGCCGAGGCTCCGGAAGCCGCGAACTGATCGCGTCCTGACCAGTGGGCCGCGGCGGTTCGTTCTGCGAACCGCCCGGCCTTGGTTTTTCTTGCCCACCCGTATCGTCTACCCGAAAGGATCGAGAAAATGGCCGCGATTACCGCCGCTCTCGTCAAGGAACTTCGTGAGAAGTCCGGCGCCGGAATGATGGACTGCAAGAAGGCGCTGGCCGAAACCGACGGTGACATCGAAGCCGCCGTGGACTGGCTGCGTAAGAAGGGTCTCGCCGCTGCCGCCAAGAAGGCCGGCCGCGTCGCCGCTGAGGGTCTCGTCGGCGTTTCCGTGACCGATAAGGCCGCCGCCGTCGTCGAGGTGAACTCGGAGACCGACTTCGTCGCCCGCAACGAAATCTTCCAGACCTACGTCGCCAAGGTCGCGGGCCTCGCGCTCGACGCCGCCGACGTCGAAGCGCTCGGCGCGCTGCCCTACGGCGAAGCCGGCCGCAACGTCCAGGAACAGCTGACCGAGATGGTCGGCACCATCGGCGAGAACATGCGTCTGCGCCGCTGCGCCGCGCTCAAGGTCTCGAACGGCGTGGTCGCCGCCTACGTTCACGCCCAGGTGGCGCCGAACCTCGGCAAGATCGGCGTGCTCGTCGCGCTTGAGTCGACCGGCGACGTCGCCGCGCTCGAAGGCCTCGGCAAGCAGATCGCGATGCACGTCGCCGCCGCGAACCCGCTCTTCCTCGACGTCTCGTCGGTCGACGCCGACGCGCTCGCCCGCGAGCGCGACGTGCTCTCCGAGCAGGCGCGCGCCTCCGGCAAGCCCGAGGCGATCATCGAGAAGATGGTCGACGGCCGCATCCGCAAGTACTACGAGGAGACCGTCCTCCTCGAGCAGCTCTTCGTCATCGACGGCGAAACCAAGATCACCAAGGTCCTGGCCGATGCCGAGAAGACCGTCGGCGCCCCGGTGAAGCTCACCGGCTTCGTGCGCATGGCGCTCGGCGAGGGCATCGAGAAGGAAGAGTCGGACTTCGCCGCCGAAGTTGCCGCGGCGGTCAAGGGCGCCTGATCGGCCCAACCCAAAATCCGGGGGGATCGGAAGCGATCCCCCTTTTTTTGCCCGCTTTTCCGGGCCGGGAGGTCCGCATCCGGGCGGATTCTTCCTAAGACAGTCTGCAATTATCGTGTATCATCGCGCCGGTGCCGTCCGGTGCGGCGCAAGCGTTTTTTCCGTTCGAGGGGGTATCATGACCGCGCAGTCCCAGTTCCGTCGTATTCTGCTGAAATTGTCGGGTGAAGGCCTGATGGGGGAGCAGGAATACGGGCTGGACGAGCGCGTCGTCGAGCGCCTCGCTTCCGAGGTCAAGGACGTCCACGACGCCGGGGTCGAGATCTGCGTCGTCATCGGCGGCGGCAACATCTTCCGCGGCGTCACCGGCGCGACCCGCGGCATGGACCGCGCCACCGCCGACCACATGGGAATGCTCGCCACGGTTATCAACGCGCTCGCGGTCCAGGACGCGCTCGAGCGCAAGGGCGTTCCGTCGCGGGTGCTCTCCGCGATCCCGATGGCGACGGTGTGCGAACCCTACATCCGCCGCCGCGCGATCCGCCACATGGAGAAGGGCCGGGTGGTGATCTTCGCCGCCGGCACCGGCAACCCGTTCTTCACCACCGACACCGCCGCCGCGCTGCGCGCCGCCGAAATGAACTGCGATGCGCTGATGAAGGCGACGCAGGTCGACGGCGTCTATTCGGCCGACCCGAAGCGCAACCCCGACGCGGTGCGCTACGACCGCCTGACCTTCACCGAGGTGCTGGTGCGCGGGCTGAACGTCATGGACGCTTCGGCGATCGCGCTCGCCCGCGAGAACAACATTCCGATCCTGGTGTTCTCCTTGCACGAGGAACGCTCTCTGCGCCGCGTGCTCGGAGGGGAACAGCAGCTCTATACGATCATCGCCAGAGAGGATTAAAATGTCCGCAGAACCGTTTGATTTTGATGAACTTCTTCTCGAAGTCGAAGAGCGCATGGAAGCTGCCATCGATGCCTTGAAGAAGGAACTCGCGGGTCTGCGCACCGGTCGTGCGCACGCGGGCCTGCTGGAGCCGATCCAGGCCGAGGTCTACGGCGCGCTCACCCCGCTCAAGCAGATCGGCAGCATCGGTGTGCCCGAGCCGCGGATGCTCTCGGTCCAGGTGTGGGACAAGGGCTCGGTGAAGGCGGTCGAAAAGGCGATCCGCGATTCCGGTCTCGGCCTCAACCCGGTGGTCGACGGCCAGAACGTGCGCGTGCCGATTCCGCCGCTGACCGAGGAACGCCGCCGCGATCTCACCAAGATCGCCGGCAAGTACGCCGAGCAGAGCCGCATCTCGGTGCGCAACGCGCGCCGCGACGGCATGGAATCGCTCAAGAAGGCGGAGAAGGACGGCTCGGTGTCGAAGGACGACCTTCACGCCCATGGCGAAGAGATCCAGAAGCTCACCGACCGCACGATCAAGCAGGTCGACGAGATCGTCGCCGCCAAAGAACAGGAAATCATGCAGGTCTGACCTTGGCTGACACCGCAACCGAAACCGTGGATGGCCAGGTTCCGCGCGTCGTGCCGCGCCACGTCGCGATCATCATGGACGGCAACGGACGCTGGGCGAAGGCACGGCACCTGCCGCGGGCCGCAGGGCATCGCAAGGGCATGGAAGCGGTGCGCGCCGTGGTCAAGGCGGCGGGCGAGGCGGGCGTCGAGGTTCTGACCCTGTTCGGCTTCTCCTCGGAGAACTGGAAGCGCCCCGAGGACGAGGTCAAGGACCTCATGGGGCTGTTGCGCATCTACCTGCGCAAGGACGCGCACGACCTGCACCGCCAGGGCGTGCGCCTGCGGGTGATCGGCGACCGCGCGCGCCTCGCGCCCGACATCCAGAAGCAGCTCGCCGACGTCGAGGCGATGACCGCCGCCAACACCAAGCTCACCCTTGTCATCGCGATCAGCTACGGCGGGCGCGACGAACTCGTGCACGCCGCCCGCGCCCTCGCGCGCGCCGCGGCGGCGGGCGAGCTCGACCCCGAGAGCATCGACGACGACGCCGTCGCGCGGAACCTCTTCACCGCGGGTTTGCCCGATCCGGACCTGCTCATCCGCACCAGCGGCGAGCAGCGCATCAGCAATTTCCTGCTCTGGCAGATGGCGTATACCGAGTTCGTGTTCCTCGACATTCTCTGGCC
>QKGW01000354.1 GCA_003250275.1 Alphaproteobacteria bacterium | reverse complement strand
CAGGGTGCGCCGGTCGAGATCGCGCGAGACCAGGCGCGAGAGTTCGGCGGCGCCCTCGCCCAGGCGCGCCCGCCACGCCGCGGTCGAGCGGGCGCAGAGGTTGTAGACCACCACCGCGGGGATCGCCGCGACGAGGCCGAGCGCGGTGGCGAGCAGCGCCTCGGCGATGCCCGGCGCGACCACTGCGAGGTTGGTGGTGTGACTCTCGGCGATGCCGATGAAGCTGTTCATGATCCCCCACACGGTGCCGAACAGCCCGACGAACGGCGCGGTCGCGCCGATCGTCGCGAGCATTCCGGTGCCCGCGCGCATCCGCCGCGCCGCCGCCGCGAGAACGTCGTCGAGGCGGCTCTCGACCCGCGCGCGCAGGCCCTCGTTGCCGCCGCCCGCGGACAGCGCGATCTCGCGCCGCGTCTCCGCGACCAGCGTTGCCTCACAGCCGGAGCCCTCGCCGAGCGGCAAGGCCTCGGCGAGCGAGCGGCACTTGCGCAGCGCGGCGAGCAGCGCCGCGGCGCGGCGGTGGCCGTGCGACAGCTCGATCGCCTTGGCGATCGCCACGGTCCAGGTGACCAGCGAGGCGATCGCGAGGCCCACCATCACCGCCTGCACCACCACGTCGGCGTTGAGGAACATCTCCCAGGGCGAAAGGCCGTGGATCGCGCCGAGGATCTCGTGCGGAGCCTCCATCAGTTCCGGAGGGGCGGCGAGGTCGGGGGTCGCGGGGATCTCGGGTTCCATGACTCCGTCTCCTTGGTTATTCCGCGGCGCGCCCGGGGCTCAGGCCCCAGGGCAGAACGAAAAGGTCTTCGGCATGGCGGCCGACGTGCACGGTGACGCCGAACACCTCGGCGAGCGTCGCCGGGGTGAGCACCTCCGCGGGCGTGCCGTCGGCCTTCAGCTGCCCGGCTTCGAGCACCACGACGCGGTCGCAGAACCGCGCGGCAAGGGTGAGGTCGTGCAGCACCACGACGACGGCGCTGCCCGCGTCGGCGAGGGCGCGCAGCACCTCCATCACCTGGAGCTGATAGTGCGGGTCGAGCCCGGCGACCGGCTCGTCGGCGAGCAGCAGTTCCGGCTCCCCGGCGAGCGCGCGGGCGAGCATCACCCGCACCCGCTCGCCGCCCGAGAGTTCGAGGGCCGAGCGCGCGGCGAGATGGGTGACGCCGGTCGCGTTCATCGCCGCCTCGACCGCCGCCGCGTCGGCCTTGGCGTTGGGGCCGCGGCTGCGGCGGTGCGGCCAGCGCCCGAGTTCGACGACGTCGGCCACCGCCATCGGCCATGCGCACGGCGCGCCCTGGGCGAGGTAGCCGACGCGGCAGGCGAGCGCGGCGCGGTTCCAGCGCGCGAGCGGCACGCCGTCGAACGCGACCGAGCCGCGCGCGGCGGGCAGGAAGCCGAGCAGCGCCTTGAGCAGCGTGGTCTTGCCCGCGCCGTTCGGCCCGATCAGCCCGACCACGCCCGCGCCGCCGATGTCGAGAGACAGCCCGTCGAGCACCGGATGGCCGTCGCGCTTCACCGCGAGATCGTGAACCGCGTAGCCGCTCATCGCCACGCTCCCGGCCGACGCCGTACGTCGAGCACCAGCATGAGGAAGAACGGTGCGCCGAGCAGCGCGGTGAGCACGCCGAGCTTGAACTCGGCCTGTCCGGGGATCAGCCGCACGCCGCAATCGGCGGCGAGCA
>QKGW01000137.1 GCA_003250275.1 Alphaproteobacteria bacterium | reverse complement strand
GATGGGGTCAGTCCGAAGCGGAGCGCCCTTCTACCCGCAAGGGCACGCGCGCGCAAGCGGTTTTTTCGCGATTGCCGAAATCAGTCGAGCGCCGCGGCGGCGAGATCGGGCCCCGCCACCGCAACGAACGCGGCGAGCGCGCCCGCACCCTCCGGCCCGGCGGCGGCGATCAGCCAAACCAGACCGGCTTCCCCGGCGCGCGCGCGGTCGCGCGGCGAGGGTTCCGCGCCGCCATGAGGATGGGAATGATAGTGGCCGACGACCGCGAGCCCCTCGGCCCGCGTCTCGCGCTGCAACCTGAGTCGCAGCGCCGGATCGAGTTCGAAGGCGTCGTCGGCGGGGGAAAGGTTGGCGGCGGGTTCGGCGCGCAGGACGCGCACCGCGCCGTCCGCATCCGCGTGCCCGATCAGGAGGCCGCACGCCTCGCGCGGCCACTCGGCGGCGGCGTGCGCGGCGATCGCCGCGCGGGCGGCTGCGGCGCAGACCACCCGCAGCATCTTACCGCGCCGGCGCGGGCGGGCGTCCGGCATCGACCGGAACGCTGCCGACGATGCGGCGGCGGGCGAGATCGACCACCACGATGCGGTCGGCGCTGCCGCCGCCGGTCACGGTGACGATCAGGCGGTCGCCCTGGGCGACCACGCCGGCGATCGACGACCCGGCGGGCTGGTCGAGCGGGATTTCGGAAAAATCGGCAAGCGGCGCGACCGGCGCGGGAACCATCGCCGGAGCGACTGCGTTATCGGAAGGTAGGTCCGAAGTGGGGGTTTTCGTGTAAAAGACCTTGTACCCAATCATCGCGAGGGTGGCGAGTATCGCCGCGCCAAGCAGAAGGGTGACGACTTTTATGACCCTAATCAGCGCCGAACGTTCCATGTCTCCCTCACCCAATGCCGTGACCCTCCCCAACCTCGTTCTCGAAGCGACCTGGGAGGCCGCCGCCGCGCGCCTCGACAAGGCCTGCGCGACGATGTTTCCCGAGCTCTCCCGTTCGCGCCTCAAGGCGCTGATCGCGGATGGCCATGTCGCCGTCGACGGCGGCACCTTAGCCGACCCCTCAGCCAAGGTCAAACCGGGCCAGACCGTGCGCGTGGTGCCGCCGCCGCCGGTGCCCGCCGAACCCCAGGGCGAGGACATCCCGCTCGACATCGTCTACGAGGACGAACACCTCCTGGTGCTCGACAAACCCGCGGGCATGGTCGTGCACCCCGCCGCCGGCAACGCCGAGGGCACCCTCGTCAACGCGCTGATCGCGCACTGCGGCGACGGCCTTTCGGGAATCGGCGGAGTAAAGCGCCCGGGCATCGTCCACCGTATCGACAAGGACACCTCGGGACTGATGGTGGTGGCGAAGACCGACATCGCGCACGTCGGCCTCTCCGAGCAGTTCGCCGCGCACAGCCTCGACCGCGCCTATCTCGCATTGGTGTGGGGAATGGTGACGCCGGAAAGCGGCGAATACGTCGGCAACATCGGCCGCAGCACGCGCGACCGCAAGAAGATGGCGGTGGTCGCCTCGGGCGGCAAACACGCCCTCACCCGCTGGAGCGTGCGCGAACGCTTCGGCCGCGTCGCAACCCTCGTGGAGTGCAGACTCGCAACCGGACGCACGCACCAGATCCGCGTGCACTTCGCGGAAAACGGGCACCCGCTCGTCGGGGATCCCGTCTACGGCCGAAAAACGCAGTCTCGATCGATCGAATTTTCCGACAACGTGAAGGGTTTTATCAATCAATTCGACCGGCAGGCTTTGCACGCTTGGAAGATCGGCTTTAACCACCCGGTTTCTAAGGTTTTTTTGTCTTTCCAAAGCGAGCTCCCCGCGGACATGACGACGCTGCTCGCCGCGTTCCGCGAAGGGACACAAATCTAATACTTGACTTGCCATATAGGGAATTGCACCATCGAAGCACAAGCAGGGACGAATCGAAAAAGAACGCCCTGCATAAAAGGCACCGCCAGCCTCGGTGGTGCACCAGGACCGAACGCAACGGCAGAGAGGAGGGCAAAAATGTCCGCAACGACCGTCGAGCTGTCAATCGGACCGGAACAGAACCTCACGCGGTATCTTCAGGAAATCCGCAAGTTCCCCATGCTTTCCCCCGAGGAAGAATACGAACTCTCGATCCGCTATCGCGACGAGGGCGACATGGAAGCCGCGCACAAGATGGTGACGAGCCACCTGCGCCTGGTCGCCAAGATCGCGATGGGTTACCGCGGCTACGGCCTGCCGATCGGCGAGGTGATTTCCGAGGGTAACGTCGGCCTGATGCAGTCGGTGAAGCGCTTCGACCCCGACCGCGGCTTCCGCCTCGCGACCTACGCGATGTGGTGGATCCGTGCGTCGATCCAGGAATACATCCTGCACTCCTGGTCGCTGGTGAAGATGGGCACCACCGCCGCGCAGAAGAAGCTGTTTTTCAACCTGCGCAAGCTCAAGGGCCAGATGCAGGCGATCGAGGAAGGCGACCTCAAGCCCGAGATCGTCTCCGCCATCGCGCACAAGCTCGCGGTCACCGAAGGCGACGTGATCTCGATGAACCGCCGCCTCTCCTCCCCCGATCACTCGCTCAACGCGCCCCTGCGCATCGACGGCGACGGCGAATGGCAGGATTGGCTGGTCGACGACCGCGAGGATCAGGAAACCCTTCTCGCCGAGCGCGAGGAGCTGGGCGAACGCCGCCGCCTGCTCAAGGACGCGCTCTGCCTCCTCAACCAGCGCGAACGCCGCATCCTTCAGGCGCGCCGCCTCTCCGAGACTCCGGCGACGCTCGAGGACCTCTCGCGCGAATACGGCATCAGCCGCGAGCGCATCCGCCAGATCGAGGTGCGCGCGCTCGAAAAGCTGCAAAAGAGCATGAAGACCGCGGTGGTGGAGCAGAACCTCCACCTCTGAGGCAGCGTAGAGTTCCCTCGTTCCCCCACACGGCAAACCTGACAGCCCCCGCTCTCCCCGGCGGGGGTTGTTCTTTGTGGGGATGGGAAACGGCCTCAGCCCTTGGTCTTGCCGACCTCGGGGCCCCAGGTCTGGATCAGGCGCTGCTGGGTCGCCTTGAGAGTGGTGACGCGGCGCTGCGCCTTCATCTGCACGAACACCCCGACCACCGGCGGCAGCGCCATGAACATCAGCCAGCCGACGCCCGCCGCGCCGTAGACAGCCATCAGGGTGAACACATCGGTGAGCTGCGCGGCGGCGGCCTCGACGGTGTGGCGACCGGTCCAGAGCTGGAGCAGGAACGGTACCGAGCCCGCGAAGTTGAGCCCGCCGACGCAGATCCACTCGTACTTGTCCGGGTTGCGGTCGACGATGTAGGCCGCCACCGTGGGCAGCATCGCGAACGCGAGGAAGATCACCGTCGGCAGGAACATCAGCCCGAAGGCGACCGCGAGCGAGAGGACGAGAATCCGCGTGAAGGTGCCGCCGGATTTCGCCGGTTTCGCGCCCTTCCTGGCGGCTACGGGTTTTTTCGCCATTCTCACCACACCTGCATCGCGAGGAACACGCACACGGTGATCAGGCCGATCATCACCGACACCACCGCCGCCGACTGCTGGCCGAGGCGCTGGGCGTTGGTTTCGCGCTGCGCCGAATCCGCCTCCATGTCGAGGATTTCCTGCTCGGCGCCGGCGAACTCGGCCTTCGCCCAGGCGAACCCGTCGAGGTCCTTCTGCCGCTCCTCGACGTCGTCGAGGGTGTTGTAGAGATCGGGCAGGCTGCCCTTGCGTACCAGCTTCGGCACCTCCTTTTCGAGGCGCTTGCGGACGTCGCGGTTGTGATAGCTGTTGATGATCGGCGCGACCAGACTGCCGATCCAGCCGGAGAGGCCAGGCAGCGCCTCGGGGCCGAGCTTCCACTGCAACACCGCGAGCAGGCTCAGGAGGCCGAGCGCCGAGGTATCCGCCTGGGGGCTGTTGAGCGCGGCGATCTGCTTGTCGACGTCGAAGCGGAAGCGCGCCGCGACGAAGGCGACGATGTGCCGGTCGGCGGGCCACGATTTCGCGTCCACCCGCTTCGCCGCGTTGTCGAGCGCGGGCAGCAGATCCTCGATTTCGAGGACGTAGCCGTCCGCCACCAGCGGGCTCAGGCACGGCAGCGTCTCGTTGAGTTCGTAGAGGCAGCGCTCGACGCCGAAGCCCGGCTGCGCGAGGCGAAGGAAGCCGCGCATCTGCTTGATCTGCGAGAGCATGGAGACGTAGGCGGGATCGAAGCTGGTCTGCACCTCGAACCACGCCTCGGGCAGTTCGCGGAGGATGCATTCGACGATCGCGCGCACGTCCTTCTGCCGCGTCGAGGCGACCGCGAGGGTCGCCCCCAGCGCCTCGGGGAGGAAGCGCGCGGACTTGTAGCGGATCGGCCCGTGCGGATCGAGGCGCAGGCAGATCCGCGCGATCACCGAATCGGTCGTCACGCCGTTGGCCGAAGCGCCGGGGAACGACGCCTGCCGCACCTGCTCGGCGACCGCCTCGGCGGCCTCCTTTTCGTCGAGCGCACGGCGCAGCCACACCTCGACCTGGCCGTCCATCACCGGCTGCGCCGCCTGATCCCAGTTGTCGGCGAGCGCGAGCGCGAGGTCGCGGCGCGACATCACCTCCATGCCGCCGATGCGGAAGGCGCGCTGCGCCCGCTTCTCGGGCTTGGCGAGGATCGGGCTCAGCCGCCGGCCGGCGACCCACAGCTTCATCCCCTCGGCGTCCCAGCGCAGATGCTGATCGTCGATCAAAAGGCCGCGCAGTACCTCGATCATCGCGATCGGGAAGCGCGCGTCGCCGGTCAGCGCGGCGAAGCTGCCGTTGGCGATGCGCGCGCGCAACAGTTCACGGCCGCGCAACTGGCCGCCCGGACGGCGGCCGATGAGAATGTGCAGAAGAGTGACGCCGAAGGAGAACATGTCGTCGGCGAAGGTGCCCGGCCCCCTGCCCTCGGGCAGCGCCATCGCCGATTCGAGCGGCTCGTACATCGGCGGCTGGTCGAACCCCGGCGGCGTGCTGATGCACTCGCCGATCACCGGGCGGGTGCGGTCCGCATCCATGAAGAAGATGTTGGTGGGGCGGATCGCGCGGTGAACGATGCCCTTGCCGCGCAGTTCCTCGACCCCCTGCACCAGCGGCTTGACGATGATCTTCTGATAGTCGGGGTCGGACAGCGGCTGGAAGGTCTCGTCGAGCGAATTGATCAGACGCCCGCCCGACGGGCGCTCGAACAGCACCAGCACGGTCTCGCGCCCGAACGGCGTCCAGTAGGCGAAGCCGTAGTCGATTACCGCCAGCACCGAATTGAACTGCTGGCCGCGCATCGTCTGAATGGTGGAGAGGCGCACCGGCAGGTCGGGCGGCAGCGCCAATGCGAACAGCGGCCTGCCGCCCCGCCGGTCCTCGACCGCGTACGCGAGCGCGTTGGGGGAGTTCAGATCGGGAAGCGGACGGCCGGGGAAGACGGTGTAGCGTTCGCGCAGCACCACCGCACCGTCGGCACCTGCGACGGCGGTCTGGTTCTGTGCGCCTCCCCCTTCGGCCATCCGGCTTTCGCTCCCCTTCGTCCCCCGATGCGCGTCAGGAGTGTGTCACGCCTTCCGCCCGCGCGCAAACGTCGTTACGCGGCGAACGGATCCTGCACCAGGATGGTGTCCTCGCGCTCGGGGCTGGTCGAAAGCAGCGCCACCGGGGTTTCGGTGAGTTCCTCGACGCGGCGCACGTACTTGATCGCGTTGGCGGGAAGCTCGGCCCAGGTGCGCGCGCCGTAGGTGCTCTGGCTCCAGCCTTCGATGGTCTCGTAGATCGGCTTCACCGCCGCCTGATCGGTCATCGACGCGGGCAGACGCTCGATGCGCTCGCCGTGGAGGTCGTAGGCGACGCAGACCTTGATCTCCGGCATCCCGTCGAGGATGTCGAGCTTGGTCATCGCGATGCCCTTGACGCCGCCGGTCTTGAGCGCCTGGCGCACCGCCACCGCGTCGAACCAGCCGCAACGGCGGCGGCGGCCGGTGACGACGCCGAACTCGCGGCCGCGCTCGGTGAGGTAGTTGCCGGTCTCGTCGAACAGCTCGGTCGGGAACGGACCGGCGCCGACGCGGGTGGTGTAAGCCTTGGCGATGCCGAGCACGAAGCCCACCGCCGACGGCCCGAGGCCCGAACCGGCGGCCGCCTGGCCGGAGACGGTGTTCGACGAGGTGACGAACGGATAGGTGCCGTGGTCGACGTCGAGCATCGCGCCCTGCGCGCCCTCGAAGAGGATGCGCTTGTTCTCGTGACGCACGAGGCGATCGAGTTCCCACCACACCGGCGTGGCGAACGGCAGGACCTTGTCCTTGACCGCGAGCAGCTCGTCCTTGAGCGCGCGGCCGTCGATCTCGGCGACGCCGAGGCCGCGGCGCAGCGCGTTGTGGTGGGTGAGCAGGCGCTCGATCTTGTCGTCGAGACCGGCGGGATCGGCGAGGTCGCACACGCGGATCGCGCGGCGCGCCACCTTGTCCTCGTAGGCCGGGCCGATGCCGCGCCCGGTGGTGCCGATCTTGCCGGCTTCCGAGGCGTT
>QKGW01000184.1 GCA_003250275.1 Alphaproteobacteria bacterium | reverse complement strand
ACATCGCCCGCACGGCGGGCGGCGACGCCGCCGCCCTCGTCGACGGCTTCCTCGCGCTCGACATGTTCGACCCGCGCGTCCGCGAAGCCGACGACTTCCGCAAACGCACCGCCGGTCTGGTCGCGGCCTTGGGCCGCGCCTCGCCGGTCGAGATCATCGCCGACCTGGTGACATCCTGAACCCCACGGACGGAACATGCTGAACCTGATCAAGACCAAGACGATCGAGGAACTCATCTGCGGCACGCTGATGACCATCGTCCTCGTGCTCCTCAGCTTCCAGGTGGTGTCGCGCTACGTGTTCGGCGCGAACTACAGCTGGGTCGAAGAGGTGTCGCGCTTCGCGTTCGTCTGGTCGGTGTATTTCGGCTTCGTCGTCGCGGCGGAGAAGGACCGGCACATCCGCGTCTCGGTGGTGGTGATGATGATGCCGCTGCTCTGGCAGCGCATCGTCCTCACCTTCGCCGACGCGGTGTGGCTGGTCTTCAACGGCATCGTCGTCTGGTACGGCACGATCTACATCGCCGACATGTTCGAGTTCCCGATGATCTCGCAGACCACCGGCATCAACCTCGTGTGGGTTCAGCTGATCGTGCCGCTCGGCTTCTTCCTGATGTCGCTCAGAATCATCCATGCCGCGGTGCGCCGCTGGCACGAGATTTCCGCCGTCCACGATTCCCGCCTCGAAGGTTGAGCCGAAATGAGCGCCCCCGTCATCCTCACCATCACCTTCTGCTTCTTCCTCGTTCTCGGCGTGCCGATCGCGGTGTCGATCGGGCTCGCCGCGATCGCCGGCATGATGTCCGCGGGAATGCCGATGTCCTACCTCGTCCAGGCGGCGTATTCGGCGGTCAACGACTTCCTCATCATCGCGGTGCCGATGTTCGTGCTCGCGGGCGTGCTGATGGAGAAAGGCGGCCTCACCGAACGGCTGATCGCGTTCTCGCGTTCGCTCGTCGGGCCGACGCCCGGCGGCCTCGCCACGGTGACGATCGTCGCCTGCACCTTCTTCGCCGCGATTTCGGGCTCCGGCCCCGCCACCGCCGCGGCGATCGGCTCGATCATGATCCCGGCGATGATGCGGGAGGGCTACCATTCGTCGTTCTCCGCCGCGGTGACCTCGAACGCGGGCGGCATCGGCGTGGTGATCCCGCCGTCGATCCCGATGATCGTCTACGGCATCACCGCCGAGGTTTCGATCACCGGCCTGTTCGTCGCCGGCATCATCCCCGGCGTCATCCTCGCGATGTCGCTCTACATCGCCTCGCGCTTCGTCTCGACGCGGCGCGGCTACGCGCGCACCAACCTCGAAGGCCGGAGCCTGCGCCAGATCGGCCAGGCGACCTGGGCGGCGCGCTGGGCGCTGCTCGCGCCGGTGATCATCCTCGGCGGCATCTACACCGGCATCTTCACCGTCACCGAGGCGTCGGTGGTGGCGGTGCTCTACGCCCTCTTCGTCGGAATCTTCATCTACCGCTCGGTCAACCTGCCGGTATTCCTCGAGAGCATGATCTCCTCGGTGCGGCTGGCGGGCGTGGTGCTGTTCGTGCTCACCAGCGGCCGTCTGCTCGGGCGGGTGCTGACGATCTTCCAGGTGCCGCAGGAATTCTCGGCGTTCATGGTCGAAACCTTCCACAACCCGACCGTGCTGATTCTCCTGATCGTCGCGCTCCTGGTGTTCATCGGCA